>JBKGUS010000302.1:0-13091 GCA_046462295.1 Thermoleophilaceae bacterium
GGTTCACGACGCCCGTGTCGACGATCGAGATCGAGCTCCGGCCGGGCGGGCGGTTTCGCCTGACGATGGTCTTCGACGAGGACGGCTCGAGCTACCCGTCGCCGCACAGGGGCGCGCGGCCCGACGGGACCCGCAGGAGCGCAGGGACCACCGGGCGTGCAGGGCTCACCGGGCCCCGCTGGGTCCGATGCCACGGTCAACGGCGTGGCCGCCGGTGGGGCGCTGGCGGGGACTTATCCGAACCCGACCCTGGCACCGAACGTCGTCGGCGGGTTGCAGGTCACCGACGGGTCGCTCGATCTCCAGGACGTTTCGAGCGTGCAGGTGTCGGCGTCGCTCGACTTCGGGCCCATTCCTGCCCAAGGCTGTCTCAGCCTGCCGATTCCGATTCCCGACTTCCTCGACGACCCGATCGCGCTGGTCAACCCACCGCCGAACTTCTTCTTCTCAGGCGGTCTGGTGTTCAACAGCAACATCGGCATCAACGACTTCGATGACATACAGGTCCGAGCCTGCAACCTGACCGGCTCCCCCATCGACCCGCCGTCGGGGTCGTGGAGGGCCGGCGTGTTCGAGAGGTAGCGTCCTTGCGAGAATCCTCACCGTCGTGTCAGCGCTGGACGACTACCTCAACGGCCTCCCGCAGGACCAGAGCGAGGCGCTCGTGCGGGTGCGCGCCGTTGTCGAGCGCGTGGCGCCCGACGCCGAGCAGGGGGTGAGCTATGGCATGCCCGCCTATCTGCACGCTGGGCGTCCGCTGCTCGGGTTCAGGCCGCCAAGAAGCACCTGAGCGTCTTCCCGTTCAGCCCGGAGGCAGTCGACGCGGTGAAGGACCGCCTCGAGGGCTTCGACCTGTCGAAGGGCACGATTCGCTTCACGCCTGACCACCAGCTCCCCGAGGACGTCCTGGTGGATCTCGTCAGGGCCCGGCAGGAAGAGATCGACGCGAAGCGGTGATGGCCGGGCCGGTCACCGGCAGGGCGACGGTCCGCCGAACGAGTTGATGTTGTTGCCTGCCACGCTCGTGATGACCTCGCCGTTGTGGTCGTACGCGATCACTTCGATCGCCTCGTGGTCGATCGGGTTCTCCTTCGGCGGGCAGGCCCGGGGGTCGTAGCGTGCGCCGTAGCCGAGCCAAGCCGGTGGCAGGAACCCGATGAAGACGCCGAAGGAGTCGTCGGCGCCGGCCCGCTCGCGCACCGCATCCGTCACGCGGGCGAAGTCGACGGGTGCGTCGCGCTTCTCGCCGTGCTCGTCCTTGTAGAGGACCCGGACGTCGGCCACGTCCGAGCGTGCGAGCCCGGAAATCTGGACATGGGAGGTGCGGGTCGGTTCGAACATCGCTCCTCCGAACTTGACCACCGCTTTGTCGACCGTGGCGGGGGGAACGGTCGGGTAGCAGCCGAACTGCGGGCTGATGCGTCCCGCGCGCGCGTCGGGCCATTCGACGTTCAGGCACAGCCCGGAATCGAGGGCGGATGGGTCGGACGGAGCGGGTTCGCGCAGTCTCTCGAGCACGAACTCGTAGCGGACGCCGTCGGGGGCGCGGCCGGCGGCGAGCACGACCGAGCCGAGCGGCTCCGCGTGAAGCCCCCCGCGCGTGCGATCGTCGTCGACCGTGGGTGGCCCGCCCGGCTCGGCGAGCCCGAGCCACTCGCCGACCGCGCCGCTCGCGGCCCTGCCCGGGGGGCTCATGAGCGAGACCGCGACCAGTCCCGCGGCGAACGCCAGGCTGAGCGCGCGCCGCCGGGACCACCTGGACCGCGCACGCTTTGCGATGGCCCGCTCGAGTTGCTCGCCGAAGGTCTCGACCAGCGGTAGCTGTGTTCCGTGTGGTTCACGCATCTTGATCACCCCTGTGTTGCTGCCACGCCGTCCAGCGCCGATCCGAGCGCTCTGAGTGCGCGCGATACACGCGCTCGGGCCGCCTGCTCGCTGATGCCGAGCCGGTCCGCCACGTCCGGATAGGAGAGCTCCCGCACGACCCGCAGCTCGAGCGCCGCGCGTTGCGCCGGCCCGAGCCTGCTCAAGTGCTCGGTCAGCGACCCGCGCATCGCGTCGAGACCCGCGAGCTCCTCTATGCGGGCCTGCTCACCCTCGACGAGCTGCGGCCGTTCGAGCCCCAGGCGTCGGAGCGCCCGCCGCTCGGCCTTGCCGCGCCTGACGTACATCGCAAACCGGCGCCGTGCGATGCCGAACAGCCACGCTCGCGCCTCGTCCCCGGTCGAGCCGCGGAAACGCCGGCGACCGAGGTACGCGCTGGCGAAGGTCTCCGCCATGAGGTCCGCCGCCGCCTCCGCGTCATAGGTGCGGCGCGCGAAGAAGACGAGCACGTCCTGCGCGGCTTCCCGGTACAGACCTGAGAACCCGGCGTCGTCGAGTATTAAGCCTTCCGGGTCGCTGCCCGACGGCTCGATCGGTGTCGCGCTGCTCATGACCTGGCAGTTGCTCGACGGCCGATCTTGTGACGCCCAGCGCCGTCGAGCCGAGCACCCGGACGACGTCTTCACCGCGCCGTGCGGTCCGCGGGGCAGCGACGGCACCGAGCATGAGGACCCCGCCGGTGTGGCGGGACCTACGCTATGGAGCGGACCTCCACTCAGACCGCCACTCCGGAGCCTCCCAGCCCTCGGTCACGTAGATCGACTCACGCGCGATCTTGTCGCCTCGGAACTCGAGGATGCTCACCCCGAGGCTCCAAGGGCCCTCGTCGTAGCTGATCGAGACCTCCGCAACCCAGAGATCGTCTCGGCCTCTGATCTCCCGGAACTCGACCTTCGTCGAGGCCGGATAGCTGCTTCTCCACTCGCGGAAGTTCGCAACCCCGACGAAGCGCTCGCCCGACTGCGGAAACTCGAGCACGGCGTCCTGGTGGTACATCTCGTGACTGACTTCGGGATCGCTGTTGCCGAAGTGCTGCTCGAGCATCGCCCGAACGGTCGCCTCGTCCATGCCGCACAGTCTGGCGTAGTGCCGAGCGGCCGTTTCGTTTCGGCGCCCGGTGGTGTCTGAATGAACTCGCCCTCGACAACCTGGAGGCTGTCCTGGCCGCCGCTGGCATGACCCTCGCCAACGTCGTCCGGCTCAACGTGTTCACCACCGACCTCGACGAGTACCTGAAGCACTTCGCAAGTCTCAACGACCGCTTCGCGAACTCCGATGGTCGCTATGTGACCAGCCTGCTCGGTGTCAACCAGCTACCGGCACAGCTCCTCGTCATGCTGGAGGCAACTGCGGTCGACTGACCCACGGCGCGCGGGGAATGCGCTTCGGCGCAGGGTACCCTGGTGCGATGACCGGCACCGTCGAGCAGATCGCCATCGCCGCCGAGGAGAGCGCGCTTCCCGGGACAGTCGAACAGGTCGAGGTCAGGGCAACCGGCATCGCCGGTGACCGCTACGCCGACAAGGGCGACATCACACTCATCGAAGCCGAGGCGCTCGAGGCCTTCAACGCGGAAACCGGCATAGAGCTCTCCCATCAGGAGTCCCGCCGCCAGGTGCTCACCCGCGGAATCCGCCTCAACGACCTCGTCGGCAAGCGCTTCACTGTCGGCGAGGTCGAAGTGGTCGGGAGAGAGCTGTGCGAGCCCTGCAGCCACCTCCAATCCCTCACCCGGCTGGGCGTCCTCAGGGGCATGGTCCACCGCGCCGGCCTCAACGCCGACATCGTCACGCCCGGCCGCATCGCGGTCGGCGACCACGTCCATGGCTGACCTCATCGAGGTCCCGTCTGGCCTCGAGGGCGTCATCGCCTTCGACACCGCGATCGCCGAGCCCGACAAGGAGGGTGGCGCCCTCCGCTACAGAGGCGTCGACATCGAGGACCTCGTGGGCAGGGTCCGCTTCGAGAAGGTCTGGGGCCTCCTCGTCGACGGCAGCTACGAGCCAGGCATGCCGCCCGCGGAGCCGCACCCGCTCGCCGTCCGCACCGGCGATCCGCGCGCCGACCTACAGTCCGCCCTCGCCATGCTCGCCCCCGAGTGGGGCCTCCGCCCACTCATCGACATCTCGGACGACCAGGCCCGCGTGGACCTCGCGCGCGTGTCCGTCATGGCCCTCAGCTTCGTCGCCCAGTCGGCGCGCGGATCCGGCCGGCCGCCCATCCCGCAGCGGGAGATCGACCGCGCCGAGTCCATCCCGGAGCGCTTCCTGATCCGCTGGCGCGGCGCGGCCGACCCGCGCCACGTCAAGGCCATCGACGCCTACTGGATCTCCGCCGCCGAGCACGGCATGAACGCGTCGACCTTCGCCGCACGCGTGGTCGCCTCCACAGGCGCCGACGTCGCCGCCGCGCTGTCAGCCGGCGTCGGAGCGCTCTCCGGCCCGCTGCACGGCGGCGCGCCCAGCCGTGTGCTCACCATGCTCGACGAGGTCGAGCAGATGGGCGACGCCGAGCGCTGGGTGAAGCAGGCCCTCGACGAGGGCGACCGCATCATGGGATTCGGCCACCGCGTCTATCGCGCCGAGGATCCACGCGCCCGGGTGCTCCGCCGCACGGCGCGCGAGGTCGGGGCACCGCGGCTCGAGGCGGCCGAGAAGCTCGAGGAGGCCGCGCTTGCGGAGCTGAAGGCGCGCAAGCCGGATCGTGTGCTCGCCACCAACGTCGAGTTCTGGTCCGCGGTGGTGCTCGACTACGCCGACGTCCCGCCGGAGCTCTTCACCCCGATGTTCTCGTGTGCGCGGGTGGCCGGCTGGGCCGCGCATATCCTCGAGCAGAAGCACGAGGGCCGGCTGATTCGCCCGACCGCCCGCTACACCGGCCCGGCGTCGCGCCCGGCCGAGTCCGTAAACGGCGCCGGCCCCTAGCTCGCCCGGATGGACTCCTCCGCCTCGGCGAGCGGCGCAGACGGCGTGCCGCCCCTGGCCGCGCGGCGCCAGACGCTGATCCTCGTCGCCGCCATCCTCGGCACCACCGTCGTGACGGTGGACAGCACGGTCGTCAACGTCGCCCTCCCGGCGATCGCCGACGATCTCGGCGGCGGCCTGGCCGGCCAGCAGTGGACCGCCAACGCCTATCTGGTCACGCTCGGGTCGCTGCTCCTGATCGGGGGCTCGCTCGGCGACATCTTCGGCGAGCGTCATGTGTTCGCGTTCGGGGTGGGCGCATTCGGGGTCACCTCGCTCGTCTGCGCCCTCGCCCCGACCATCGAGATCCTCGTGGCGGCTCGCGCCCTCCAGGGGGTGGCCGGCGCCCTCCTCACGCCCGCCGCCCTGGCGGTGATCGTGGCGAACTTCGCGCCCGACGAGCGCGGCAAGGCCGTCGGCGCCTGGACGGCGTGGGGCGGCATCGGCACGGTGCTCGGGCCGCTCATCGGCGGGCAGCTCGTCGACGCCGCCTCGTGGCGCTGGATCTTCGCCATCAACGTGCCGATCGTGATCGTGACCATGTGGCTGATCCTGCGCGTGGTCCCGCAGGCGCGCGAGCGCGACCCGGACGCCCGCGTGGACGTCGTTGGCGCCCTGCTTTGCGCCGTGGGGCTGGCCGGCATGACCTTCGGCTTGATCGAGCAGCCCCTGCGCGGCTGGGAGAGCCCGGTCGTGGCGGGCCCATTGATCGCGGGCGCTCTGCTGTTCGCCGGCTTCCTGCTGTGGGAGGCCCGCACGCGTCATCCCATGCTGCCGCTCGGCCTCTTCAAGCGACACAACTTCGCCTTCGGGAACGTCGAGACGTTCGCCATGTACGGCGGGCTGGGACTCCTGTTCTTCTTCCTTGTGCTCTTCCTACAGCAGGTGGCCGGCTGGAGCGCGACCGCCGCGGGCACGGCGAGCATCCCCGTGACTCTCATGATGTTCGGGCTCTCCATGCGCTTCGGGATGCTGGCCGACCGCTACGGACCGCGCTTCTTCATGGGGGTCGGCCCGCTCGTGAGCGCCGCCGGCCTGGCGCTCTTCTTGCGCCTCGACGAAGACGTGAATTACCTCACCGATCTGCTCCCAGGCCTGCTCGTCTTCGGGCTCGGGCTGTCGATCACCGTCGCCCCGCTCACGTCCACCGTGCTCGCAGACGCCGACGAGTCGAACGCCGGCATCGCGTCCGGGGTGAACAACGCGATCGCCCGCGTGGCGGGCCTGGTGGCGATCGCCGCGGTGGGCGCCGTCGTCGCGGCGTCGTTCGGGTCGCGCCTCGAGAACGAGGTGGCCGACCAGGCGAACCGGCCCGAGGTGGCCGCCGCCATCGACGAGGCGAAGGACCAGCCGCTGGCGGCGGTCGAGGTCGAGGGCGTCCCGGAGGACGTGCAGGCGTCGGTGCGGGAGGGGGCCGTGGACGCCTCGGTCGGAGCCTTCCGTGTCGGAGTCGGGATCTCGACGGCGCTGGTCGCCCTGGGCGGCATCCTCGGTCTGGTAGGGATCAGGAACCCGCGCCGCGAGGTGGCGGCCGCCGACTGCCCCGGCGGACAGTTCGCCGGCCATCCCGCGGAGGGCACCCGTCAGTCGCCGTGCGACTGGGACGAGCACGCGCGGCCGCAGGAGGCCGCGAGCTAGCGTCTCAACGTGGCCGGGTAGGGGATGTCCGCCTCGAGCTCGCCGCTCGGGGTCAGGCGAACCAGCATCGCGCGGGCGATGCCGTCGGCGTAGCGCAGCTCGCAGCGCACCAGCTGGCGCGGCTCGATCCGGTAGGGGCAGCGGACGGCGGCGGTCTCGTCGTCGCCGTGCCCGCCAAAGCGCAGCTCGAGGCGAAGCTCGGCCTCGAATGCGGAGACCGGAGCGGGCGAGCCCGCGCTCGCCGGGGTCACCGAGGAGCTGGTACTGCCGCCGCTGAACAGCATCACCACGACGGTGGCCATCGCGCCCGCCGCGGCGCCGAGCGCCAGCACCCATGCGACCCGGGAGCCTCCGCGAGCCGGCGGCCGCCTCGCACCGTCGATCAGCGCGAAGCCGCAAGCCTCGCAGCGGCCCGCTCCGGCGGAGCAGTCGGCTCCGCATCTCGGACAGCTCGGACTGGTGGCCGGGTGGTCCACCTCGACCACCAGCGTACGTCAGCCGGCGCCGAGCCTGCTTCGGTTGCGCTCGAGGAAGGCGCGCTCGGCCGCGTTCTCGGTCAACCCGATCGCCGCCTCGTAGGCGGCCGCCGCCTCGGCCTCGCGCCCCAGCCGCCTCAGCAGGTCCGCTCGGATCGCGTGGAACAGGTGGTAGTCGCGGAGGTCGAGCTCGTCGACCAGCGTGAGCGCCGTCTCGGCTCCGTCCACCTCGGCCACCGCCACCGCGCGATTGAGCGCCACCACCGGGCTGGGCGCGATCGCCATCAACTGGTCGTACAAGGCGACGATCTGCCCCCAATCGGTGTCGCGCGCGCTCGGCGCGTCGCTGTGCACGGCGTTGATCGCCGCCTGGATCTGGTACGGCCCGGGCCGGCCGAGCCGCAGGCAACGCCGCACGAGCGCCTGCCCCTCCGCGATCGCCGAATGGTCCCACAGCGAGCGGTCCTGTTCGGCCAGCCGGACCAGGTCGCCGTCGGGGGTGGTGCGGCTCGCCCGCCGCGCCGAGATGAGCAGCATCAGCGCGAGCAACCCCGTCGCCTCCGGCTCGTCGGGCATCAGCTCGGCCAGCAGGCGTCCGAGCCGGATGGCCTCGGTACAGAGGTCCTCGCGCACGAGCCGGTCCCCCGAGCTGGCCGAGTAGCCCTCGTTGAATATCAGGTACACGACCGCTAGCACCGCTCGCAGCCGCTCCGGCAGGTCGGCCTCGGCCGGGACCCGGTACGGGATCCCGGCGTCCCGGATCTTTCCCTTCGCCCTGACCAGGCGCTGAGCCATGGTCGGCTCGGGCACGAGGAAGGCGTGTGCGATCTCGGTGGTGGTGAGGCCGCCGAGGAGACGCAACGTCAGCGCGACCTGGGCCGGCACCGCGAGCGCGGGGTGGCAGCAGGTGAAGATCAGCCGCAGGCGGTCGTCCCGCACGGGACCCTCATCGACCGGCTCGTCCTCCACGTGCCGCAGCGCCGCCTGGGCGTGCTTGTCCTCGCGGAGCGCCTCGCGGCGAAGCCGGTCGATCGCCCGGTTGCGGGCCGTCGTGATGATCCAGCCCGCCGGGCTCGGCGGGAGCCGGGCGGAGGGCCAGCGGCGGACCGCCTCCGCGAACGCGTCCTGGACCGCCTCCTCGGCGACGTCGATGTCGCCGAAGCGGCGGACCAGGACGGCCACCGCGCGGCCGTGCTCCTCGCGGAACACACGCTCGATCTCCGACGGCGGGACGCCGGTCACGCCCCGCCGTGGTGGAAGGGCCGGACCTCGATCGGAAGGGTGGTCGCCCGTGCGGCCTTCCGGGCCCACTCGAGCGCGGCGTCGAGATCCGGCGCCTCGATGATCCAGAGCCCGCCCACGTGCTCCTTGCCCTCGGTGTAAGGGCCGTCGGTCACGAGCACCTCGCCGCCGCGGTCCCGGATCACGGTCGCGGCGCTCGCGGCGTGCAGCCCGCCGGTGAACACCCACGCGCCGGCGGCCTTCATCTCCTCGTTGAGCTCGGCGAGCTCGCTCATGACCTTCTCCAGGAAGTCGGGCTCGGGCGTCCCCTCGTCGGGCATGTAGATGCTGAGCAGGTACTGCTTCACGAGCCTGTCCTGAAGGTGCCGATCACGACGCCGGTCGTGGTGGTGACGCTGTCCACGAGCTGCAGCTTCGCGAACGGGGTCCCCTCGGGGAAGAGCTGGCGCCCCGATCCGAGGATCAGCGGGTGGATCGAGAGCACGTACTCGTCGACCAGGCGGTGCTGCATGAGGGACTGGCTCAGGTCGCCGCTGCCGAGCACCACCATGTCACCGTCCGACCGCTCCTTCGCCTTGGCCACCGCCTCCATGCCCTCGAGCAACGTGGAGTTGGCCCACGGGAGCGGCTCGCGAAGCGTGGTGGACACCACGTACTTCTGGCGGTTGTTCAGGACCGCGGCGTAGGGGTTGTCGTCGGACTGGTGCGGCCAGTAGGACGCGAACTGCTCGTACGTCCGCCGGCCGAAGAGCATCGATCCGCCCTGCTCGATGCCCTTGGCCATGAACTCGCCCATCACGTGGTCCGCGTACGGCGGCGCCCAGCCGCCGTGCTCGAAGCCGCCGCGGCGGTCCTCGTCGGGGTGGGACGGCGACTGCATCACGCCGTCCAGTGTCAGGTTGTTTGTGATTACGAGTCTGCTCATACCCCCTACACGAAGAGGGGGCGGCAGAATCGACAGTCGGCTTCCTTCTAGATGTCCCCCCAGTAGAAGCCGCCGGCCACGGCCGGGAAGCTCCGCTCGGGGTGGGCTCTGAACAGCGGGTCGATCCCGAAGAGCGTGATCCGGGCCGTGCCGCTCTCGTTCGGCCCGTGGACAATGACCGGAGACCCCCCGGCCGACGGGTCAGGGTTCGGCCAGTGGCCCGACGCGAGGTAGTCGGAGTCCGGCAGGCGGCCGTCGACCGTGATGTCGCTCGGCACGTCCGTGAACCACACGGGATCCTCGACGAGGGCCGTGTCGCGGGCCGGGTAGGCGCCGACGATCGGGCTGTTCTCACGCTGCTCGTTGTCCCAGTAGACGATCCCGCTCGCGTCGAGCTGGAACACCGGGCTGACGCGGCCGAACGCTTCAAGTAGCGGCTCTACGCGCTCGGACGCCTTGCCGGGGCTCGACGAGCGGCCCTGCCACTCGGCCTGGAGGCCGGTGACCTGGACCGAGGCCTCCTCGGGCGAGAGGAATTCGACCCCGTCGATGCGTGCCCCGACGTAGCCGCCGCCGCGGGCGAAGAACGCCGTGTAGCGCGCCTGCGCCGCTGGGGCCCAAGGCCTGGGCTCCTCGGGATCGTCGTCCTCGGGCCAGCCCTCGCTGGTGTTGTAGATCACGTCGTAGTTCACGAGCGGGTCGCTCGGTGCCGTCCCGACCTCCTCGTTGTCCAGCTGCTCGGCCGTGAACCCAAGCCTTGTCTCGAGCGCCCAGCGCTCGAGCGCCGAGCACAGGCACGCGATGCGCGGCACCCGCTCGATCGGCTCGCGGTCGGGCAGGAACCCGCGGACGGGCTCGAACCACAGGCCCGCCGCCCTGCCGGCGGAGCGGAGCTCGCGCTCGTCGTCCTCGGAGAACAGCACGCTGCCCGCGGGCATGTCGCCGGACCTGGTCTCGAACGGCTCAGTGGCGAGCCGGGCACGCGCGCCGTCCGCGACGAGCTCGTTGACCGTCCGAACCGCCGTCCGGGAGTCGACCTCGAGCGTTGATGACGACGCCGTACATATCCCGGCCGGTCGACGACTGGCCGATGACCTCGAGCGACATGCGCCCGTTGCTGCGGTCCCGGATGTCCTCCAGCGTGCAGCCGATCGCGTAGTACGGGATGTGCGGGAAGCTGTTCTCGGGAGGAAGCTGCTCGGCGGAGTCCGGCTCGGGCGTTCCGCACCACGGAGGCGCGATGTCGGCGCTGGCACTGCTCGTTCCCACCAGGAGCGACGCGACTGCCACGGCGAGCGCGATTGTCAGCCAGGACCGGCTCCGTTGATGCATTGGGGCTCCCGGAGTCGACGGCGAACCGCGCGAGCCTATCTAAGATGCGACCCGTGGCGCTCGGCCGGCGCGAATTCCTCGGCGAGGCAGCGGCCAGCGTGGTCGCGCTCGCGCTGCCGGAGGAGCCGCCGTCCCAGGCGGCGGTGCTGTCGCGGCGGGCGGCTCGGGCTCTGCGGGCGGCGGTGCGGGGGCCTGTCTTCTTGCCGCGCACGCCGGGCTACAACTCCCGCCGCCTCGTCTACAACACGCGCTTCGACGGCATCCGCCCGGACGCCGTGGTGCTGCCGCTCGACACGCGTGACGTCCAGGCGGTCGTGCGCTGGGCGGATCGCTTCGACATCCGCCTCGTGTCGCGCTCCGGCGGGCACAGCTACGCCGGCTACTCCACGACCGAGCGGGGCGTGGTGGTGGACCTCCGGCGCCTGCGCGGCGTCCGGGTCTCGAACGGCCGGGCGACCGTCGGGCCGGCCACGCCGCTGATCGACGTCTACTCTCGCCTCGCGCGCAGCGGGCTGCTCGTTCCGGCCGGCTCCTGCCCGACGGTCGGCGTGGCGGGGCTTGCGCTCGGCGGCGGCCACGGCCTCTCGGGGCGGAGGTTCGGCCTCACCTGCGACAACCTGCTCGCGGCCACGATCGTGACCGCCGACGGCCGCGCACGGCGCGCCGACCCCGACACCAACGAGGACCTCTACTGGGCCTGTCGCGGCGGCGGCGGTGGCAACTTCGGCATCGTCACGTCGCTCACGCTGCAGGCGCACCGGACGCGTGGCGCAGCGTGGTTCATCATCCGCTTTCCCTGGAGCCAGGCGAGCGAGGCACTCGCCGCCTGGCAGCGCTTCGCGCCCGACGCGCCGCCCGCGCTCACCTCGGTCTTCAGCCTCGGCACCACGGGCGGCGCGGGCGATCCCAGCGTCACCGCCGCCGGCCAGTTCTACGGCCCGGAGGCGCGGCTGCGGAATCTGATCCGGCCACTGGCACGCGTAGGCGGGGCGAGCGTGTCGGCCGGGACCGACACCACGATGGGCCTCGTGCGGCGCTGGTCCGGCGCCGGAGGGCGGGCTCGCTTCCGGGCGAAGTCGGACTACTTCGACGAGCCGCTGCCGGCCCGGGCCCGCGCGATCATGGTCGACTGGATCGAGCGCCGCCAGCGCGCTCCCTCGCAGGGATCGGGTGCGCTGCTGCTCGACTCGTACGGGGGCGCCCTCAACCGGCCCCGGCCGGGAGCGACCGCTTTTGTGCACCGCGACATGCTGTTCTCGCTCCAGTACCTGACCTACTTCAGCGGCGGCGGCCGGGCGGCAAACCGGTGGATCAACGGGGTGTGGCGGGCGCTACGGCCGTACGCCTCCGGCCAGGCCTACCAGAACTACATCGATCCGCAGCTAGAGCGGTGGCAGCGCGCGTACTACGGGTCGAACCTGGAGCGGCTGCGCGAGATCAAGGCGCAGGTCGACCCGGACTTCCGCTTCCGGTTCCGCCAGGCGATTCCCCCGGCCTGACACCATCACGCGGTGGATCGCCACTCGCTGCGCCGCCTCCGGCACCAGCCGGGCTACCTGTCGTTCGTCAGTGCCGCCACGCTGGCGCGCGTGTCGGACGAGATGTTCTCGGTCGGCGTGGTGCTGCTGGTGCTCGACCGCACCGGCAGCGCCGAGCTCGCCGGCCTGGCGGTCGCGGCGATCACACTGCCGAGCCTGCTGACCGGGCCGCTGCTGGGCGCCTGGCTCGACCTGACCGGCCGCCGCCGCAGGCTGATGGTGGCCGACCAGGTCCTCATCGCGGCCATGCTCGTGCTGCTCGTGCTGCTGACGGGCAACGGGCCCGACTGGCTCGTGCCGCTTGTGGTGCTCGCCGCCGGGCTCACCTACCCGCTCTCGTTCGGCGGCTTCACGAGCCTGATCCCGTCCATCGTCCCGGACGAGCTGCTCACGCCCGCCAACGCCCTCGAGACGACCAGCTTCAACTCCGCGCTGATCGTCGGCCCGGCGCTGGCGGGCACCCTGGCCGCGGCCTTCGACCCGGCCGTTTCGCTCATCGTGGAGGCCGCGCTTGCGCTGCTCGCGCTGGCGCTGATCGTCCGGATCCCGGGACTCGACCGGCGCCCGCGGCAGCGCGAGACGCAGCGGACCCTGCTGGGCGTGGCCGCCGACGGGATCCGCCAGGTCGCGGCGGTGCCGGAGCTCCGCGCGATCACGGCCGCGGCGGCGCTCGGCATGGCGGGTCTCGGGCTGCTCACGCTCGGGTTCCCGCTGTTCGCCGTCGAGCACCTCGGGGCCGAGCGCAGCGACGCCGGCTACATGTGGGCCGCCTTCGCCGTCGGTTCGACGCTCGGAGCGCTCGGCCTGGTGAGGATCCAGCGGCGGCTCCCCGCCGAGCGGATCGTGCTCGGTGGCTACGCCCTGTTCGGGGTGCTGATGCTGAGCTGGCCGCTGGCTGGCTCGCTGCCCGTTCTGCTCGCGCTGATAGCGATCGTGTCCGCCGTGGACGGCCCGACGCTGGCCGCGCAGTTCGCCGTGCGCCAGCGCGTGGTGGAGCCGGCGCTGTACGGCCAGGTGTTCACCACAGCGGCCGGCCTGAAGGTGGGCTCGTTCGCGCTCGGCGCTGGGCTGGCGGGGCCGGTCGCGACCGGCC
>JBKGUS010000303.1:0-29858 GCA_046462295.1 Thermoleophilaceae bacterium
CGTCGAGCGTGCGGAGCTCACGGCGCTCGCCGTCCCGCATGTGACGGCCCTCCGTGACGAGCTCGGGGAGGACTGCCACTTCGCCGTGCCGAGCCACGTGTTCGCCCTGTGCCTCGTCCACGCCCCCACCGGCACGCCGGACACCCCGCGGCCGCAGCTGCGCGAGCTGGTCCCCTGTCATTGCACGGCGGCGGGCAAGGCGCTGCTTGCCTGGCGAGAGCCCTGGCGCGAGGTGGTCCTGAGTCAGAGGCTGGAGGCCTTCACCGACCGGACGACCGTCGGTCCCGAGGCCCTGCGCCGCGAGCTGGCCCGTACGGTGGCGCGTGGCTACGCGGTCGAGGACCGCGAGCACGAGCCCGACACGCGCGGGGTGGCGGCGCCCGTCTTCGACGACTCCGGAGACGCCGTGGCCGCGCTCGCCGTCGCGGCACCCGTTGGGCGTCTACCGGCTGAGCGCTACGGCGAGATCGGCGCGGCCGTGACGGGAGCGGCGGCCGCTCTCTCGGCGAAGCTCGGCTTCGAGCCGCCGGCTGAGGAGCACGACTCGCCCGGCGTCCAGGCGAGGGCGGCGTAGCGCGGCTCTACCGCTAGACGTCCTTATCGATCGGCACGTTGACCAGGTTGCCCCACTCGGTCCACGAGCCGTCGTAGTTCTTCACGTCGTCCTGGCCGAGCAGCTCGTGCAGCACGAACCAGGTGTGGGCGGAGCGCTCGCCGATGCGGCAATAGGCGATGATCGGGTTGCCGTCGATCACGCCCTTCGACGTGTACAGATCGCGCAGCTCGTCGGCCGACTTGAAGGTGCCGTCCTCCTTCACCGCCTGCGCCCAGGGGACAGACGCGGCGCCGGGGATGTGGCCGGAGCGCTGAGCGCCCTCCTGCTCGTAGCCGGCCATCGCGATCAGCTCGCCCGAGTACTCCTGGGGCGAGCGCACGTCCACGAGGCGCGTGCTCTGGTCGAGCGCCCTGAGCACCTCGTCGCGCTTGGCCCGGATGGCGGCGTCGCCCTCCTGGGCGGTGAACTGCTGGGGCTCATAGCTGGGCACGTCGGTGCTGGTCGGGCGGCCCTCGGAGATCCACTTCTCGCGCGGGCCGTTCATCAGTTTCACGTTCTGGTGGCCGTAGTAGCGGAGGTACCAGTACGTGTAGGCGGCGAACCAGTTGTTGCGGTCGCCGTAGAGCACGATCGCGTGGTCGTTGGACACGCCCCGGCCGCCGAACAGCTCGCCGAACTCCTGCGGGCCGAGGAAGTCGCGCTTGACCTGGTCCTGGAGGTCCTTCTTCCAATCGAACCCGATCGCCCCGGGGATGTGCGCCTCGGCGTAGAGGGCCGGGTTCTCGTCGACCTCGACGATGCGCACCGAGTCGTCGTTCAGGTGGTCCTCGACCCACTGCGTCTCGACCAGGACGTCCTTTGCATAGTCGGTCACGAGAACTCCTCTGCGTCGGGGGGCATTCTGGGCAAACCCGCTCGGGATTGCACACATTTCTAGCAGGCAATCCATGCGAGCGGACAGAAGTGGGATCCGCTCCCTGAGACATTGGCTCTAGGCTCTTTGGCCTGGGTAGCGAACGCGTCACCCTCAGGGTGTCCGCGGCTCAGGCGGCCGCCCTCGGCGAGGCCCTGCTGCACATGCACCGGGCCGACGCCGTGCGGCAGCGCCCCGTGCCCGGCGACGATGTCGTCGAGGTGACCGGGGCCTCCGAGCTCCTCCATGAGGCCACGCTCGTGGCGATCGACGAGGCCGGCGAGCGGCTGAGCCGGCTCTGCACGGCGCTGCTCCGCGGGGAGGCGTCACGCGCCGACGCGATCGCGCAGGCCACGGCGGTGCGCCGCCTCCTGGACCTGCTGGGCGAGGACGCCTAGAGCAGGCGGCTCACGGCACCGGTCATCGCGGCGAGCCAGCCATCCCGGTCGCCGGGGTTCGCCTCCACGACCTCCGCAGGGATGCTCCAGCGGGCGGACGCCTCGCGTACGCCGGCCGCTCCGGCCGCCAGCAGCTCCGGCGGCATGCTCCCCGCCGCTTCGTAGACAACCCCGCGCACCGGTGTGTCCACGAGGCGCTCGAGCAGCGTCCGGAGCCGCGGGCCGTGCAGGTCCTCCGCGGTGGCGCCCTCGGCGCTCCCCATCAGCCAGCAGACCACGCTCACGTCGTGCAGCTGCACCATGATCGTGCCGAGCCGGTTGGGGTCGGCCAGCACCGGTTCGGCCCCGGCCGCCTCCAGCTCGGACAGGTGCTCGCGGGCGCGGGTGGTGCCGCGCACAGCGTGGCCGGCGGCGCGGAGCTCCCAGGCGAGCTCCCGGCCGCGGCAGCCGCAGCCCACGATGAGCACGCGAGCCACTCAGTCGCCGCGCGCCCGCCGGCGCAGTTCCTCGCGCCAGCGCTCGTCCTCAGCCACCTGGGCGCGGATGTCGTCCTCGGTCCGCTCCGGGCGGCCGCTGGCGCGCCTGCGCGCGTTCTGGGCCTCGAGCATCTGGTCCACGTCGTCCAGCTCGAGCTCGGCCTCGACCTCCGGGGAGCGTGTGGGCCGCCAGTCGACCTGCTCGGCGCCCGAGCCGGGATACCACCTCCCGAGGGCGAGGAAGACGCCGAACGCTACGAGGAAGCCGAACAGGACGAACAGCGAGAACTCGTCCACGAGGGCGAGTCTACGCTCCGGAGCGACGGCCTCGCCGCGGTCATCGAGAACCCGGCGGCCTAGCGCCCTCGCCCCGTTCATCGGACCGACGCCGCGGTGGCGGTCGCCAACGAGGGGATGCGCGTGCGCTGAGCGATCCCGGCAGAATCCGGGATCACATGATCGACTTCGAACTGACCGACGAGCAGAGACTCATCCGCGAGACTGCGCGCGACTTCACCGACCGCGAGATCGTGCCGCGCGCCCGCGACAACGACCGCAACGAGCACTTCGACACCGAGCTCGTCAAGAAGATCGCCGACATGGGATTCCTGGGTGCGGTCGTGCCCGAGCAGTACGGCGGGCGCGATGTCGACTACCGCACCTACGCCCTGATCGTCGAGGAGATCGGGCGTGGCTGCTCCGCGATGCGGACCGTGGTCTCCGTCGTCACCTCGCTCGTCTGCTCCTCGATCGTGCGCTGGGGCACCGAGGAGCAGAAGCACGAGTGGCTTCCGCAGCTCTGCTCCGGCGAGGCGCTCGGGTGCTTCGGTCTCACGGAGCCGGACACCGGCTCGGACGCGGCGAACCTGAAGACCCGCGCTACGCAGGTAAATGGCAAGTGGAGGATCAGCGGCGGGAAGATGTGGATCTCGCTCGGGAACTACTCGAAGCTCGCGCTGGTCTTCGCCCAGACAGATCCGGAGAAGCAGCACCGCGGCATCGCATGCTTCCTCGTGCCGACGGATCAGCCTGGCTTCACGACCCAGGAGATCCATCACAAGCTCGGCTTGAGGGGTTCCGATACGGCGGAGCTGTCGCTGGACGACGTCGAGGGCGATTTGATGGGCGAGGTCGGCGACGGCTTCAAGATCGCCATGAGCGCGCTCGACTCGGGCCGCTACAGCGTCGCCGCCGGCTGCGTGGGCATCTGCCAGGGCAGCGTGAACGCGTCGGTCGAATACTCGAAGGAGCGCACCCAGTTCGACCGCCCGATCGCCTCCTTTCAGCTGGTGCAGGAGATGATCGCCGACATGGTGGTGGAGACCGAGGCGGCGCGCGCCCTCGTGTGGCGGGCGGGGTGGCTGAAGGACCTCGGCAAGCCCAACACCACCGAGACGTCGATCGCCAAGCTGTACGCGACCGAGGCCGCCGTCAAGTGCGCCAACGCGGCGATTCAGGTGCACGGCGGCTCCGGCTATGTGGACGACTACCCCGTGGAGCGCTACCTGCGCGACGCGCGTGTGACGACCCTGTACGAAGGGACCTCGCAGATCCAAAAGCTGATCATCGGCCGCGCGGTGACCGGCGTGAACGCGCTCGTCCCGTGAATTTCGTCCTTGCCGAGGAGCGCGGCGCCGTCGGGCTCGCGCGCCTCAACCGTCCCGAGGTCCGCAACGCGCTTTCGCCAGAGCTGATGGAGGAGCTCGTCACGCTCGTCGAGCGCTGGGACGAGGATCCGGCGGTGCGATGCGTCGTGATCGCCGGGGGCGACGAGTGGTTCGCCGCCGGCGCCGACATCAAGGCGGCGGTGCAGCGGAGCTTCCAGGAGGTGCTGGTGTCGCCGGCGGCGCGCTTCTGGCCGCGGCTGGCGGCGGTTCGCACGCCCCTGATCGCGGCGGTGTCGGGCTATGCGCTCGGCGGAGGCTGCGAGCTGGCGCTCCTGTGCGACATGGTCGTGGCCTCCGAGTCGGCCGAGTTCGGGCAGCCGGAGATCCTGCTGGGGATCATCCCGGGCGGCGGCGCGACGCAGCGGCTCGCGCGCGTGATGGGGAAGCAGCGGGCGATGGAGCTGGTCCTGACCGGACGCAGGATCGACGCCGCCGAGGCCGCGCGCCTCGGGATCGTGAACCAGGTGGCGCCGGGCAAGCGCTGGCTCGAGGCGGCGCTCGAGCTGGCCGAGGTCGTGGCGGCCAGGCCGCCGCTGGCGGCGCGGCTGGCGAAGCAGGCCGTGCTGGCCGCCGACGAGACACCGCTCTCCGCCGGGCTGGATCACGAGCGGCGGCTGTACGAGCTGGCGATGGCGACCGAGGACCGCGTGGAGGGCATGAACGCCTTCCTCGAGAAGCGCAGGCCGGAGTTTCGCGGCCGGTGAGGCTGGGCGTCGTGGGAGCCGGCACGATGGGCGCCGGCATCGCGCAGCTTGGCTGCGCCGCGGGGATGACAGTGCAGCTTCACGACCCCGTGGAGGAGGCCCTCGAGCGGGGGGGCGAACGGGTCCGGTCGGGTCTGCGGAAGTGGATCGAGAAGGGGCGCGCCGGTGAGGACTCGCTCGAGCTGCTGAGATCGGTCGCCGCGCTGGACGACCTGGCGCAGTGCGACCTCGTCATCGAGGCGGCGCCCGAGCGCGCCGACCTGAAACGCGACCTATTCGCATCGCTGTCGAAGGTCTGCGGACCGGAGGCCGTGCTGGCGACCAACACCAGCTCGATCCCGGTGACCTCGCTGGCCGGCGCGGCGGACCGGCCCGAGAACGTGGTCGGGATGCACTTCTTCAACCCGCCGCCGCTGATGAAGCTGCTGGAGGTGATCCGCGCCGACCAGACCGGCGAGCGGGCGCTCGCGGTGGCGCGGGCGGCCGGAGAGGCGATGGGCAAGCAGGTGATCCTGGCGGCCGACGGGCCAGGCTTCCTGGTCAACCGCTGCGGCCGCCCCTTCGCCGGTGAGGCGCTGCGGCTGCTGCAGGAGAGGGTGGCGTCGCACGAGCAGATCGACCGGATCTGCCGGATGGGCGGCGGCTTCAGGATGGGCCCTTTCGAGCTGATGGACCTGGTGGGGGTCGACGTGGGGTACGCGGTCGCGAGGTCGTTCGCCGAGCTGTCCTTCGGAGAGCCGCGCTGGAAGCCGAGCCCGATCCAGGCGCGCATGGTGGCGGCGGGCCGGCTGGGCCGGAAGACGGGGCGCGGCTACTACGACTACCCGGGCGAGGGCCCCTACCGGCCGGAGGACCCGGAGCCGGTCCCCACGGCAGGCGGTGCCACCCTCGTCGCGATCCTCGGCGACGGTCCGCTGGCGGCCGGCCTTCGCGAGCGCGCCCGCGCCGCCGGCTACGAGCTGCGCGAGGGCGGTCCGGCCGAGCTCGTCGTCGATGCGGGGCTCGAGCCGGCAGCGAACCTCCCCGGCGGAGCTCCCGCGCTCCTGCTTTGTGCCGGCAGCAGCCTCGCCGCGCGCGGCGAGCCCGGCGCGGTCGGCTTCCACCTGCTGCCGCCGCTCGGCGAATCATGGCTCGTCGAGCTGACCCGTCTCCCCACGGCCCAACGCTTCGCGAGCGAAGCGGCCGAGGGCTTCTTCAGACGGCTCGGCCTCGTCACCGAGTGGGTCGAGGACGCCCCGGGCCTCGTGCTCGGGCGGATCGTCTGCCAGCTCGTCAACGAGGCCTGCTTCGCGGTGGGGGAGGGTGTCGGCAGCGAGGAGGACGTGGACGCCGGCCTCACGCTCGGCCTCAACCACCCGCGCGGGCCGTTCGCATGGTGCCAGGCGATCGGGATCGAGCACGTGTGCTCCACCATCGACGCGCTCTGGCGCGAGCGCCGCGAGGAGCGCTACCGCCTCGCTCCGCTCCTCGAGCGCAGGGCTATGCTCGCCGGATGGCGACCGCGGACCTGACGGTGATCGCGCTGGGCCGCCCCGACGTGAGCGCGAGCGAGTACATCGCCGAGATCCAGCGCCGGCTCGCCGGGCAGGACCGGGTCCGGTACCGGATGCACGCGATGGGAACTTCGCTCGAGGGCCCGACCGAGGACATCCTCGCAGTCGTCGGCGAGCTGCATGCGGTGCCGTTCGAGCAGGGCATGCCGCGCGTGTACACGGTGCTCAAGCTGGACGAGCGCCGCGACCGCCCCGACCAGACGCTCGACGACAAGGTGCGCTCGGTCGAGGACCTGCTCGGCGCCGGCTGAGGCGCCTACATCAGCATCGCCGAACGGTACGGCTCGGCCGCCGGCTCCGTGGCCGGACCGGGCGTTGCCACGGCCGCCCGCTCCTTGAGCGGCGCCAGCAGGTCGAGGAAGCGCTCGAGCGTCTCGGCGTCCTCGGCCGACAGCCAGGACAGCGCACGGTCGCCGGGTTCGAGCAGCGGCTGCATGTAGTCGGCCACGTGGCGCCGCCCCTCGTCGGTGGGCGTCAGCACCCGCATGCGCCGATCGCTCGGATGCGCGCTGCGCGCGACGTGCCCGGCGTCGATCATCCGTCCCGCGAGCGCAGTAACGCCGCCGGAAGTCAGCCCCAGCCGGTGTCCCAGCTCGCCCGGCGTGAGCGCCCCGAACACCACGAGGTGCTCCAGGGCCGCGAGCTCGACCTGCTGCAGCCCGAGCTCGCGCGCCCGGGCCGCCCGCTGGTACTGGCCGGCCAGCTCGACCCGGTGCAGCAGCATTCGGAGGCGCTCGCCTTGAGACATTGGCTCTGTACTCACTGGCCCACCTCGTCGAGGATGCCGCGCGTGAGCCCGGAGGAGCAGTTCGCCCGCAACCTCCGACGCCGGCGGCAGGCTGCGGGGCTGTCCCAGGAACAGCTCGCCGACCGAACCGGCTTGCACCCCACCGAGATCTCACGGCTCGAGCGGGCGGCGCGGGAGCCTCGTCTCGGCACCATGCTGAAGCTGGCGAAGGGATTGGACATCGGTGTAGAGAAACTGATTGCAGGCATCCGCTGAGCGGACAGGAATGTTACAGCAGTACTTGAGGTATTGGCTTAGATGAGCGGCGCGAGTCGCTCGAGCAGCGACTGCACGATTCGCGCCGTCGCGCCCCAGATCAGGTGGCCGTCGACCGTGTAGGTCGGCGTCTTGATCGGCACGCCCTTTCGCATCAGCCGCTTCATCTCGTGCCCTTCAACGAGGTCGTGCAACGAGAACTCGAGCACTTGCGCGACCTCGCTCTCCTGGACCGTCCAGACGCGACCGGGCGGTATGCGGCCGACGAACGGATGGATCCGGTAGCCGGTCACGAAGGTCCCGACCGGAGGGAGCGCCCCCACGAGCTCCACCTCCGAGGCGGGCAGGCCGATCTCCTCCTCGGCCTCCCGCAGCGCGGTCATGCGGAGGTCCTCGTCCGGCTCGTCCTGGCGCCCGCCGGGGAACGAGATCTCGCCAGCGTGGCGGCGGAGGTCCGCGCGCCGCTCGGTGAACACGGCGGTGAGCGGGTCCCCGTGCAGCGGCACCAGGACCGCCGCGTCCTTCGTGCCGGGGGCATCCATCGCCGCGGCCTCTTCCGGGGTCAGGAGGTACTCCCTCACCTGCCTATTATCGAGATATGGCACGGGCCCTCCTGATCATCGACTTCCAGAACGACTTCACGCCCGGCGGCGCCTTGGCGGTTCCGGACGGCGACGCGATCGCCCCGCGGGTGCGCGAGCTGATCGAGTCCGGCGACTTCGACCTGGTCCTGGCCACGCGCGATTGGCACCCGCCCGACCACGGGTCGTTCCAGGAGCAGGCCGGGCCGTGGCCGCCGCACTGCGTGCAGGGCACGACCGGGGCCGAGCTGCACCCGTCGGTCCCGCGCGACGCCGTCGACGTGGTGGTGGACAAGGGCTACGAGCCCGGCCTGGAGGGCTACTCGGGGTTTGAGGAGACGAACCTCGACGCGGTCCTGCGCGAGCGCGAGATCGACGAGGTGACCGTGGTCGGCCTCGCCACGGACTACTGCGTGAGGCACACCGCCTCGGACGCGCTCGCCGAGGGCTTCCGCGTGACGATCGACCGCGAGGGGATCCGCGGCATCGATGTGGAGCCGGGGGACTCCGAGCGCGCCCTCCAGGAGCTCCAGGCGGCCGGCGCCAGCGTCACCTGAAGTGTGGGACCGGCTCCTCGGCGGGATGCGCCAGTGGCTCCGGATGGTCGGGCGCGCGTCCCCGGGTGCGCGTGTGGTCGAGCGCGACGGGGTGACCGCGGCCGTGGTGCCGGCGGCCCCCGAGCGCGCGGTGGTGAACTCGGTGCTCTACGAGGATGCGGCTCGGTTCGCAGCGGCCTACAACGAGGTGGCTGCCGCCTACGCCGAGATCGGAGCGGTCTGGACCGTGTGGGTGCCGTCGATGGACGAGGAGGCGCGCGCCGCGCTCCACCGGGCCGGCCACGTGCTCGACGCCGCCCCGGCAGTCATGGCGGTCCGCCTCGAGGAGATCCAGCGGCCGCCGCCCGGCGCGCTCGAGGACTGGACCGCCGACGGCGACGTGCGCCAGGTCGGCCCGCTCAACGATCGCTCCTACAAGTTCGGCACCGATTCCTTCACGCGCGCGCTCGCCGGTATGCCGGCGGATGAGCTGACCACCTACGTGGCGCATCTCGACGGCCGGGCCGTCGGCTGCCTCACGATCGTGGACCACGACGGGAACGCCGACGTGGAGATGGTGGCCGTAGTCCCCGAGGCGCGTGGCCACGGCATCGCCGGAAAGCTGCTGGCCCACGCGCTCGCGGACGCCGCCGAGCGCGGGCTCGAGACGAGCACGCTCGTCGCCACGCGGCTCGGCCGCCCCGTGTACGAGCGGCTCGGCTACCGGGAGTTCGGGACGCTCCACATGTGGGAGCGCGCGGATCCTGCTCCTACCTGAGCTCGACTGTCTCCTCGAACATGACCTCGCCCTCGAGCGTCCGGTGGACGGGGCACTTCGCGGCGATCTGCATCAGCCGCTCGCGCTGGTCCTCGGGCAGCTCCTTGGGGAGCTCGACGGTCATCTTGAACCGCGTGAAGGAGCCGCGTTGGGCGGGCTCGTAGTGCACGTCCACCGATATGTCGCCGACGTCCCAGCCCTTGCGCTGGGCGTACATCTCAATCGTGATCGCGGTGCACGAGGCGAGGCTCGCGGCCAGCAGCTCCTGCGGGCTGGGGCCGCTGTCCTCGCCGCCGTGGTCGCGCGGCTCGTCGGCCGTGAGCGCGTGCCGTCGGATCTCGACCTTCTGCTCGAGCCGCCCGTCAACGCGGCGCGAAGTTGCTCTCATCGTCTCCCCTCGAACAGCTCGGGCTCGGGCTCGTCGGCGAAGCGCGCCATCGCGAAGAGCGCGTCGGAGAGCCGGTTCAGGTAGGTCAACACGGTGTCGTCAGCGAGGTCGCCGTCGTCCTTAAGGGCAGCTACCCGGCGCTCGGCCCGTCTCACAGCAGCGCGCGCCACGTCCAGGCGTGCGGACAGCTCTGTGCCCCCGGGGATGACGAACTTGGGCGGCAGGTCCACCCGGTCCATGTACCGGTCGATGTCGGATTCGAGCCGCTCGACCATGTCCTCGGTCACCCTCGAGACGCCCTCCTCGAGCCGGCCCGCCGCCTCCGGCGCCGTGGCGAGCTCGGCCCCGGCTACGAACAGCTCGCTCTGCACCCGCAGGATGTCGGCGTACAGCTCTCCGCCGCGCTCGGCCGCGGCGCGCGCGAGCCCGAGGGCCGACGCCGCCTCGTCGACCGAGCCGTACGCCTCGGGCCGCCCCGCGTACTTCGGCACCCGCCCGCCGTACCAGAGGCCGGTGGTGCCGTCGTCTCCCTTGCGCGTGTAGATCTTCACGCCAGGGGATTGAACACGAGGCCGGTCGGGACCTTGGGGTAGAAGTAGGTCGACTTGGGCGGCATCGACTCGCCAGTGGCCGCCACCTCGCGGACCTGCTCGACCGGCGTGGCCCGCATGAAGAACCCGGCGTCGGCGCGGCCGCTCTCCACCGCCTCGATCGCGTCGCTCAAGTCCTTCGAGTAGTCGAGGCCACGCAGGTGCGAGATGTCGTCCTCGGACATGCCGAGCGCGCCGCGCAGGACGAGCGCCTCGAGGACGGCGGTGTCGAGGCGGCGGTAGGGCTCGGGCATGCCGGGCAGCGCCCGGTCGGCCACCGCCTGGTCCTTCAGGGTGACGCGGAAGGGCCGCTTGAAGAAGGAATCCATGTAGCCGAAGGCGACGCGTCCGTCTTCGGCCGGGGGCTCGAGCTTCGAGGTGTCGTCGAGCTCCTCGATCTCGAACTCGCCCCGGAGCACGTCGCGAATGGCGACCTGCTTGTCCGTGTCGTCCTTCAGCCCGGTCAGCAGGCGGTGCGTGGGGAACACGAGGAGGCCCGGGTCGGACAGCGCGCAGAGGAGCATCAGGACGTAGCGGTGGGGGCCCTGGCCGCCGATTTCGTCGGCGTACACGCGGGCGGTCTCATAGCGGTGGTGACCGTCGGCGATCAGCAGCTCCGCGTCGGCGAGCGCCATCTGCAGCTCGGCGATCAGGTCCTCGTCGGCGTTGCGCCAGAGCGTGTTGCCGTTGACGGTCGCGAACGGCTCGCCGCGGGCGATCTGCTCGATGGCGCGCTCGGCGATGCCGTCGGCGTCGGGGAAGAGGGAGAAGATGGGGGAGAGGTTCGCGCGCGTGGCCCGCGTCAGCCTGAGCCGGTCCTCCTTCGGGCCGGGATGGGTCCGCTCGTGGGGGCGGATGCGGCCCGGCCCGTACTCATCCACGCGCACGCGCGCGAAGAAACCGGTGCGGGTGCGGCTCGCTCCGGCGGGGTCCGTGTAGTCCTGCCGGAGCACCCACACGGCGGGCTCGTCCTCCTGGACGAGGACGCCGCGCGAGCGCCAGTCGGTCATGGTCTGAGCGGCTTCGTCATAGCTGCGCGGGAGGTCCACGTGGACGACGTTGTAGGGGCTGCGCGAGGCCAACTCGGCACGCATCGCCTCGTCGATCACGTCGTAGGGAGGGGCGATCACGTCGGCCAGCGAGCCGGCCGCGGCGGGCTCGTAGCGAAGCGTGCGGAGCGGCTGCAAGTCGGCCATCGAAGGCGGCAGGCTAGCGCTTCACTTTCGCCGCCGCTCGGCGTAGGCTGGCGCTGCGGGTGGCGCTGGCCCCCATCGCAAGGAGGACCAGATGTCCACGGCTGAAACCGCCGTACAGACCGAGCCGGCATCGTCCGGCTACCAGTTCGAGGGCACGCTGCTCGAGGCCTGCAACTGCGACGTGCTCTGTCCCTGCTGGATCGGCGAGGACCCTGACAACGGGACATGCCAATCGGTGGTCGCGTACCACTTCGACAGCGGCACGATCCGCGGCGTGGACGTGAGCGGGTTGACGCTCACGAGCATCGTGTTCATCCCCGGCAACATCCTGGCCGGGAACTGGAAGCAGGTCCTCTTCGTAGATGACCGTGCGACCGACGACCAGGCGCAGGCGATGGTCGACGCCTTCACCGGGAAGCTCGGCGGACCGCTGGCCGACCTGGCTCAGCTGGTCGGCGAGCGCCTCGACGTGGTTCGCATGCCGATCTCCCACGAGGTGGTCGAGGGCCGCGGCTCGCTGACGCTCGGCGGCGACAAGGCGACGGCCGTCATGGAGCCCTACCGCGGGCCGGACGGCAGCATCACCACGCTGCACAACTCGATCTTCTCGACGGTGCCCGGCTCTCCCGCGTGGGTGGGGAAGGCCAAGCGCTTCGCGGTCAACCTGCCCGAGTACGGCTGGACGTACGAGTTCGAGGGTCGCAACGCGATCCAGTCGAACTGGAAGATCGACTTCCGCGGCGAGGCGGCTTGACCCCTCCTGCGGCAGCTCTCGCGCCGGCGCCCGCCGGTAGGGTGCCGGCTCCGATCTTGGCCGCAGTGGCAGCCGCTTGGGGTGCTGCCGTCGCGGTTGAGGTGAGCGGCATCGCGGGTTCGTTGCACCACGACAGCCTGCTGGAGGGCGGGCCCGGTTTCGGGCCCGCCCTGCTGCTCTTCCTGGTGGGCTGGCAAGTGATGGTCGCGGCGATGATGCTGCCGTCGAGCCTGCCGCTCGTGAGGATGTTCGCGGCGGCGTCGTCGCGCGCACCCGACCGAGGGCTCGCGCTGGCGGCATTCGTGGGCGCCTACGCCGTGGTCTGGTCCGGCTTCGGGCTGCTGGCCTTCCTGGGCGACGCCGGGCTGCACGCGCTGGTCGCGTCGAGCCGCAGGCTGGCGGCCAACGACTGGGTGATCGCGCCGTCGGTGCTGCTGCTGGCGGGTGTGTTCCAGTTCACGCCGCTGAAGGACGCGTGCCTACGGGCCTGCCGGCACCCCGCCTCGTTCCTGCGACGCCACTACCGGCGCGGAGCAGGCGGCGCGTTCTCGCTGGGCGCGAGGCACGGTCTGTTCTGCGTGGGCTGCTGCTGGGCGCTGATGCTGGTGATGTTCGCGGCCGGAGCGGTGTCGCTGATCTGGATGGCGGCGCTGACCGCGCTGATGGTGCACGAGAAGACCCGCCCGACAGGAGCCCGAACCGTCCCGCTGACCGGAACCGTGCTGCTGGCCGCGGGATCGACGCTGATGCTGTGGGGGGCGTACGCGAACGCGGTGAGCTGAGCAACGCAGGATCAGGTCTGCGTGAGCTGCAGCCAGCGTTCGAGCAGTGGATCGACAATCCGGAAGGCCCGGTCGGACCGCTGTAGCTCGCCGCGGCCGATGAGCGCGGACGCCGCGCTCTCCGCTGACCCCTTCTCAAGGTCGAACGCCTCAAGAGTCCGCCGGTTGTAGAGCGTGTCCTCGCTGTTCGCAAGTGCGGCCAGCACCTTCCTCTGGCTTGGCTTATCCGAGAGGCTGTCCCACGTGCGCTCGAACCTCTCCTTGGTCTCGCGGTCCACGTCGGCGAGCGCCGTTTCCCATGTCTCGAGGTCTGCCTTCCCGCCTGGTTCGGTTCGTTCCCAGAGGTGGTGCGCAAGCAGCATGGCTCGCTGCGGATGCCCGCGCGCGAGGTCGAGCAGCGCGTCGAGCGCTTCGCCGGCGTCGCGACCGGTTCGGTCGAACACTCCGCCTATGTACTCCGACAGGTCGTCGTCCGAGAGCGGGTCGAGCACGATCGGGCGTGCTTGCTCGAACAGCGGCCGATCGTGGTCGCCGAACAACGCGTTCAGCATCCCCGGTTCTGACCCGGCGAAGACGTAGCTCGCCTCATCTCGGTGGAACTGGATCTTCGAGCGCAACAGTCCGTCGACCTCGCCGTCGATCCGCAGCAGATCCTGGAACTCATCGAACACCACGAGCGTGCGCGCCTGCGTCCGTGCATAGACCCTCTTCGGAAGGTCGAGCATGTCCGAGAGTCGTTGCTGTTCGCTGAGCGCCAACGGCTCGACCTCCCCGCCGACCCCAGCCGGCGCGACCCTCACCCTCCCGCGCCAGCGTCGCGTCACGGCGGCGACCGCGCGACGCGCAGGGCCCGCAAGCTCAGACAGATACGCCTCCTCGATTCGTCGTGAAACCTCGGTCAAGGTAACCGCGCGGTAGAAGTCGACGTACACGCTTTGCATGCCTATCCGCTCGGCGTCTTTCCGCACTTTCCCGAGGAGCGACGTCTTCCCATAGCGCCGCGGCGCTTGCAGGCGGGTGTTGTGCCCGCCCTCGGCCAGCTGAACCAGGTGCTCTGCTTCGCCCTCCCGGTCGACGAGATCCTCCGGCCGCACCGGGTGGTCGTACACGAATGGGTTCATCCGGACTTCCACGGGCTAGAGCCTAGCAGTTGGTACGGCCAGGTCTTACCAGTGAGTAAGAGTATTTCTTACTGAGGGGTACGGACGATACGCACCAAGAGGTGCGCATCGCTCTCACCACAAGATCGGCGGCCGAGCCGGAGGCGCGGCGCTGCCGGGCGTCCGGAACCCATGGTTACACTCGCCCGACAGCGGGGCGTAGCGAAGCCTGGTTATCGCGCGGCCTTTGGGAGGCCGAGACCGCCGGTTCAAATCCGGCCGCCCCGATCTACACCCGGGCGGGCCCTCGGCAGCGGCCGAGTGACGTGCCCCTCCGCCACCGCCCACTCGATCGTACGCGCGAAGGTCTCCGCCACAGGCGTGTACTCCAGGCCCAGCTCCCGGGTTGCGCGCGAGCCGTCGTAGCGGTGGCCGTGCAGGATCGTTCGTACTCGCGCTCGGCACACCGACGGTGTCTTCCCGCGCAGCCGGTATGCGGTATCGGCGATCGCCACCGCCGCGCGCGCCACGGGCCGCGGGATCATTCGCACGCGATCGCGCACGCCGGACAGCTCGGACACGATCCGGAGCGCCTCCAGCGCCGGGATCGTCGCGCCGTTCAGCACGTAGCGCCGGCCGCCCTCGCCGCGCTCAGCCGCCAACAGATGACCCTCCACGGTGTCCTGGATGTCGACCACGCTCACCTGGGTGTTCACGAACACCGGCAGCTTGCCGTTCAGGTAGGCGATGATGATCCCGCCGTTGCCGCTTGTGCGGGGAGGCCCCTGGACCGACGAGGGATTGACCGCCACCACCTCGACCCCCGTCTCAGCGGCCGCCGCGAACACAGCCTGCTCGCCCTCGTGCTTCGAGCGGTCGTAGACCGAGAGGTAGGACCCGCGGTGGGCGCAGTCCTCGGTGCCCACTGTCCCCTCCGGCTCGCCCAGCGAGGCAGCCGACGACGTGTAGACCATCCGGCGGATGCCCGCCTTGGCCGCGGCGCGCACGGCGGCCTCCGCGCCGCCTACGTTCACCCGCAGCATCATTTTCGGATCCGACGGGCAATGCGAGTTCACGCCGGCCACGTGGTACGCCGAGTCGCAGCCCGCCATGCCGGCGGCGAGCGAGTCCTCGTCGAGCAGGTCGCCGCGCGCCACCTCGGCGCCGAGGGCGGCAACCTTCTCCGCGGCCGCCTCGGAGCGCGCGAGCCCCACGACCTCGTCTCCGCGCTCGAGCAGCCGCGTGGTCAGGGCGCCGCCGATGAAGCCGCTGGCGCCGGTCACGAAGACGCGGGCCATCGTCAGGCGGGCCTCAGCTCACGAATGCGGCCGGCCGGCGCGCTGCGCGTCCAGGGAACGTCGAGGTCCGCCGGTTCCGCCATTGGTCCTACTACGCTCGCCACGCGGGACGGTTTCGCCCGGCACTCGATCGCGCTCGGTCACGACGATCTTCCCCGGGTTGAGGTTCGCGCCCGGGTCGGTCCCTTCGAAGAGCGCCCGCAGCATCGCCACCCCCGGGGCCGAGATGTCCTCCTCGAGCCACTGGGCGTGCTCGGTGCCGACCGCGTGATGATGGGACAGCGTCGCGCCCGAGTCCACGAATGCCTGCTGGATCGCTCGCTTCACCACGCCGTAGTCCGCGAGGGCGTCCCGATTGGCCGGCGGGTTGAGCGCGAACGTGAAATAGAGGCAGGCGCCCGCGTGGTACGAGTGCGACAGATGGCACATCAGGTAGCCGGGCAGGCCGAGCTCGTGGAACGCCCCGTGGCCGGCCGCCATCACGTTGTCGTAGACGGTCTGCAGCTCGCCCCACGGCGCCGAGGTCTCCGACACGTCCGCAGGAGCGCCGCGATCGAGCAGGAAGTCGCGGATGTAGGGCGTGTCGAACTTCTTCTTGTCGTACAGCTCGCCCGGACTGGTGCCGATGCACAGGCCGCCGTGGCGCTTGACGATCCGCTCGGTCAGCTTGCGCTGGGCCGCGACGTGCCCGGCGCTGCCCTCGTAGCCGATGAACGACAGGCACATCGCCTCCAGGTCCCAGCCCTTCCGCTTGAGGAACCCCTGGAGCGCCTTCGACTTGACCCGGTCGACCGGGGTGGGGTCGGTCCGCGTGGCGAACGAGAAGGCCGTCTCGTAGGAATCGGACACGCGTGTGACCGACGGCTCCGCCTCCCCGGCGGCGATGTCCCGCATCGCCGCCAGGCCGGCCGCCCAGTCGGGGAACAGGTAGCCGAGGATCTTGCGCTCGGGCGGTACGCGGCGAATGTGGATCGTCGCCTCGGTGATGATTCCCAGCCGGCCCTCGCTGCCCAGCACCATCTCGCGCACGCTCGGCCCGGTCGAGGTGCTCGGCACAGGACGCACGACCAGGATGCCCGACGGGGTGACCACCCGCAGTCCCCGCGTCAGCTCGGCGACGTCGCCGTAGCGGTCGGACTGCATGCCGGACGAGCGCGTCGCGATCCAGCCGCCGAGCGTCGAGTGGGTGAAGCTGTCAGGGAAGTGGCCGCAGGTCCAGCCCCGGGCGTTCAGCTGGCGCTCGAGCTCGGGCCCGAAGGCGCCGGCCTGCACGCGCGCCAGCTGAGAGGTCGCGTCGAGCGACAGCACGCGGTTCATGCGGACCATGTCCACCGAGATCACCGGCCGCGTCTCGCCGGGCTCGGCCTCGAGGCTCCCGGAGATGCTCGATCCGCCGCCGAACGGGATAACCACGGCGTCGGCCTCGAGGGCGGCGCCCACGACGGCGACCACCTCATCCTCGGCGACGGGCCGCACCACGACGTCGGGCAGTCGGCCCAAGTCCCCGCTGCGCTGGCGCATCAGGTCCGTGAGGCTCTTGCCGCGTCCGTGCACGACGCGGTCGAGGTCGTCGGTCGAGACGTGCCCGGCCCCGACGGCGGCCTCGAGCTTCGCCCTCAACCCGGCCGGGAGCAGGCGCGGCGGGATCTCCAGCTCACGGAATGCGATGGCGGGCGTGCCCGGCCGGCGCACGTCGAGCCCGAGGGCGCGCTCGATGAAGGGCGCCAGCTCGGGCTTGCCCTCGTGGCTGAAGGAGAGGTTCTCGTCCCCCCAGCCCCACCACTTCATCGGCGCCGGAGTAGCGTCCCTTTGTTGCATTCGGGTTGACCCTACCCGCGTAGCACCTCGATCACGTCCTTCGAGTGCGTCACCGGCAGCCGGTTGCCCTCCAGCTCGATCCGGGATCCGCTCTCGTCGTCGATCAGCTCGAGCACGCGCACGTTCACGCGCTGGTGCACCTTCGCCGTGACGCCCGAGCGCGGCACCTGAAACGCCAGCGCCGTCGGCTCGTCGTGGCGGGTCCTTGCGGCGAAGCCGTAGACGGTCCTCTCCGACACCCCGACCAGCATGTTCGCCGGCAGCCCGGAGGCCGCGTCCGCCGCCTTCATGCCGGCGATGGACCCGGCGCCAAGGCCCACGCCCTCCCCGACCGCGCCAAGCGCACCACCGGTGTCGCTGCCCAGCAGGCCGCCCACGAACAGCCCGCCGGTGTGGCCGCGCGGGTTGAACTGGCCGGCGGCGACGATCTGGTCGTCGATCCCGCGTTCGCGGAGCGCGTCCTGGACCAGCTCGACCATCCTCTCCTCGGACAACACGATTCCTTTCGCTCGGGGGCGGGAACATGCGGCCCGATGAGCACCGTTCCCAAGATCGAACTCAACGACGGCCACAGCATCCCGCAACTAGGGTTCGGCGTCTTCCAGATCCCACCGGAGGAGACCGCCGAGGCCGTCGTCCGGGCCCTCGAGACGGGCTACCGGCACGTCGACACCGCCCAGATGTACGGCAACGAGAGGGAGGTCGGGGAGGCGGTCCGCGCCTCTGGCCTCGACCGTGCGGAGGTCTTCGTCACCAGCAAGCTGAGCAACGCCTTCCACCGGCCCGACGACGCCCGCCGCTCGTTCGACGAGACCCTCTCGGCGCTCGGCTTCGACTACCTCGACCTGTTCCTCATCCACTGGCCGCTGCCCACGCTGTACGACGGCGACTACGTGTCGACCTGGAAGACGTTCGAGCGGTGGGCCGCGGAGGGGCGGGCGCGCTCGATCGGCGTCTCGAACTTCGAGGTGGAGCACCTCGAGCGGCTGGCGGCCGAGTGCGACGTCGTGCCCGCGGTGAACCAGATCGAGCTGCACCCGTACTTTCAGAACGAGGAGGTGCGCCGGTACGGCGAGGAGCATGGCATCGCCACCCAGGCGTGGTCGCCGATCGCGCAGGGCGAGGTACTCGACGACCCGGCGATTGGCGAGATCGCGGAGCGGGTCGGCAGGACGCCGGCGCAGGTGGTGCTCCGCTGGCACATCCAGCGCGGCAGCATCGTGTTCCCGAAGTCGACGACGCCGGCCCGGATCGAGGAGAACTTCGCGCTGTTCGACTTCGAGGTCGATCCAGACGACGTCGCCCGCATCGATTCGCTCGACCGGGGCGAGGCCGGCAGGAACGGGCCGCACCCCAACGAGTTCGACATGGTCCCGAGCTGAACGGCGCGCGGGCCGACTGGGTCAAGGGGCTCGAGGGTCAGCGATAGCTGAGCTGCTCGTTCCAGTCCGGCCGGCGCCCCTCGCGGGTCAGGTCGATGAGGTTCCACAGCGGCTCGATGGTGCCCACGTGCCGCGGGTCCTGGTCGCCGTCGACCGGCGCGAACATCAGCTCCGAGCTCCAGAAGTGGCGGATGACGTCGCCGTCGCGGTGGAACACGTTCAGCATCGGGATCTGCGAGCCGTCCTCGGTCTCGCCGTGGTAGTCCCGTTTGAAGCTGTTGCCCGCCGCGGACAGCACGCGCATGTGCCGCCACCCGCGCTCACGGGCGAACGTGAGCACTTGCTCGATCGGGGCGCCGGCCACCGCGTAGAAGTTGAGCAGCGGCTCCGAATGCGGCATCACGGCGTCGAGCTGGTCCAGCAGCGCCGTGCAGGACGGGCACGGGCCCTGCGCCAGCGGCAGCTCCGCCGTCCTCCCGCCCTCGGGCCCCGGCCGAGGATCCTGCGGCGAGCGCGGGAACATGAAGTTGTAGATCGCTAGGGACTCCGTGCCGGGCGCGAACAGCTCGGACATGCGGATGTCGGCGGGCTCGCCGTTCGGCCCGGCGCCCTGGAACAGGTAGTCCTCGGGCACCTCGCCGCCCGGCGGCAGCGCGCGCCGCGCGGCCGCCACCGCCTCCATCTCCCTGCGCAGGCCGATCTCACGCTCGAGCAGCGCGTCACGCGCAGTCCTGTACTCCGGCGACTCGCCTGGGAAGCTGGTCATGTCGGGCCTCCTTCTCGTTGGTCGACTGCATCATCGGCCGAGCGGGCAGCCAGAGGCCGGTCACCGCTCCGGCCAGCGACAGCGCGGCCGCTACGCCGATCGCCGCCGCGAACCCGTCGCTGAAAGCTGCGGCGGAGGCGTAGCTCCCCGCCCCGGCGAACACCGCGACCGCCACCGCGATGCCGAACACCCCGCCCAGCTCGCGCAGCATTCCGTTCGCGCCGGCCGCCTTGCCGACCGCCTCCACGGAGACCGCGCCCACCACCGCGTTCGCGGAGGTGGGTATCGCGGCCGAGGCGCCGAGGCCGGTGACGATCGACGGCGCGAGCATGTCGGTGAAGGCAAGGCCCGGCTCGGCGATCAGGGCGAGCCAGGCCAAACCGGCGGCCTGCAGCGCTAGGCCGCCCGCGACCAGCGGCCGTTCGCCGATCCGGTCGGCCAGCGCGCCGGCCACGGGCGCCACGAAGAACAGCGTGGCGGTCCAGGGCACCAGCCGCAGCCCAGCCTCGAGCGGGTCGTGGCCCAGGCCGGTCTGGAGGAACTGCGCGAAGAAGAACACCGCGCCGAACAGCGAGGCGAACAGGAAGAACGTCGCCGCATTCCCGGCTGAGAACGCGCGCGAGCGGAAGAACCGCATCGGCAGCATCGGCTCGTGCGTGCGCAGCTCCCAGGCGACGAACCCCGCCACGAGCGCGGCGCCCGCGGCGAGCGCGCCGACGACCTCGACGCTGCCCCAGCCGGCCGCGTTCCCGCGCACGAGACCCCAGACGATCCCGAGCGCGCCGCCGCCGACGAGCGCGAGGCCGCGCACGTCGAGCCCGGTGTCGCTCCCGAAGGTCTCGTCGATCCTGGCGAGCACCAGCGGGAACGCCACCAGGCCGATCGGCACATTGACCCAGAAGATCCATTCCCACGACAGCCCCTGCGAGATCGCGCCGCCGATCACCGGCCCGGCGACCACGGCGAGCCCGGTGATCCCTTCGAGGATGCCGATGGCGGCGCCGCGGCGCTCGGGCGGGTAGGCCGCGCTGACGATCGCCAAGGCCAGCGAGATCACGAGCGCCGCGCCGGCACCTTGGACGGCGCGGGCCGCGATCAGCCAGCCGACGCCGGGCGCCAGCGCGCAAGCGGCGGAGGTCGCCGCGAACAGGGCGAGGCCGGCGGCGAACACGCGCCGCCGCCCGAAGCGGTCGCCAAGCGCCGCGGCCGGAAGCAGCAGCACCGCCAGGCTGAGGTTGTACGAGTTGACGGTCCACTCGAGCTCCTCGATCGAGGCGCCGAGGTCCTGCCGGATCGTGGTCAGGGCGGTGGAGACGACGAGCGTGTCGAGCGCCACCATCAGCGACGCCACCGAGGTCAGCGCGAGCACCCAGGCGTTCGTGGATCTCTTGTTCATGTGGGTGCTGACTCCGGACGCGCCCGAAACTGACCGCTCCCTAGGCGGGCAGCTCATCCGGCAGGCCGAAGGCGGCGAACAGCTGGTCGTCCAGGAACGCGGTGATCGCTCCGATGCGAGGGCCGCGCAGCGTCAGCACGTCGATCGCGTGGAAGGCGTACACGCCGCGTGCTGCGTCCCACATGTAGCAGCCGACCGCGGCCTGCCCGCTGGCGCGCACGGGCAGGTGCCGCCAGTGCACCCGGAAGGGCCCGCGCGCGAGGAAGGGAACGATCTCGTCGAGCCCGTCGAAGCGGTCGGGGAGCGGCGGCATGGAGAAGCGGGCGTCCTCGGCCAGCATCGCGACCATGGCATCGAGGTCGCCGCGCTCAAGCGCGTCGGCGTAGCGCTCCACGATTCCGCGCACCTCGTTGTCGCCGAGCTCCCGCAGGGTGGCCTGCTGGCTGCGCTCGGGCAGTCGGTCGTCGACCGCCGCGCGGGCGCGCCGCAGGGCGCCGTTCGCGGACGCCACCGTCGTCTCGAGCGCCGCGGCCGTCTCCTTGGCGGAGAAGCCGAGCACGTCGCGCAGCAGCAGCGCGGCGCGCTGCGTGGCGGGCAGGTGCTGGAGCGTCGCGACGAAGGCGAGCTCGATGCTCTCGCGTCGCTCGTAGCGGGCGTCCGGGGCCGCGCGGCCGTCCTCGATCTCGAGCATCTCGTCCGGAAACGGCTCGGGCCACTCGGCCGGCTGCCTGGGACGCCGAGCGAGCAGGTCCAGGCAGGCGTTCGTGGCGATCCGGTACAGCCAGCTCCGGACGGAGCTCCGGCCCTCGAAGCGGGGCAGCGCCTTCCATGCGCGCAGCAGGGCGTCCTGGAGCGCGTCCTCGGCGTCGTGGACGGAACCGAGCATCCGGTAGCAGTGGGCGCGGAGCTCGGCGCGGTGGGGTTCGATCAGCTGGCCGTATGTGTCCTCTGACGCGGCGGTGATCATTCAGGTACACAGACCCGCGAGCGCGGTGGAACTCATCGCTGCCGTGAGGGCTACCATCGCCGCCGTGGCCAAGCGCTTCGGCCTTGCCGCCCTGATGGCGTTCCTGGCGCTGAACGTGTGGATCGGGAGTCCGCTGCTCGCGCTCTGGATCGGGTCGCGCATCCAGGGCGAGAACACCCAGCCGTCGATGGGGGCGGTAGCGGCCGTGATCCTCTGCCTGATCGTGTTCAGCGTGCTGCTCTACCAGGCGCTCAAGCGGGTGAGCTACGCGTACCAGGAGGCGACCGGCACCCTGCCGACCGTGCGCACCCACGCGCCCTGGCTGCGCAGCATGCGGGGCGAGCGGCCCGACTACCCGGGCAAAACGGCCCGGATCACGGGCGCCGAGCGCATCGTGGTGGTCGTGGTGATCCTCGCGGCGGTGGCGTTCGAGGTCTGGTTCTTCTTCTTCTCGGGCTCGTCGATCGGCGGCGGCTCGGGCCGCTGAGCGCTCCAGCAGCCGCTCCGCGGCCTATCCTCGCGCGTGGGCCCCCGTAGCTCAGCTGGATAGAGCGGCTGCCTTCTAAGCAGCGGGCCGCAGGTTCGAGTCCTGCCGGGGGCATCCGAGGCGGGCATGTGCTCGGCCATGAGGTCGACGGCGATTTCGTGAAGGCTCCGCCCCGCTGCGAGAGCCCGGCCGTGTGTGAGCCGGAGGAGTGCTGGACGCCGCTCGCGTCGAGCCTCGACGGCTTTAGGGCGTGCGGCGACGGCTAGCGCGCTCCCGCCGATCCACGCCATTACCGACGGTGTGCGGGCCGTGCTGCTGCCGCTCCGCGCCGCACCGGCTTCGGGCGGAGGGCTGCCGGAGTGCAGTCCGGTGCCGTCCGGCAGCTAGAAGAGCTCGATGATCGCCCAGACCAAGGCCGCCCAGACGAGAAGCGAGAAGAGGATGCCCACCGATACCGGGTTGATCTGCGGGCGGACACGCGGCTGGGGTGAGGGCATAAGAGCGTCCTTGCTCGGCCACGCAACAAATCCGATTGCGTGGCGGCTCTAAGTGCATCGGTCGTCGCGGTTTTTCCCAAGGCGGCGGGGCTTAGAACGTGCCGGAGAGGAGCCACGCCGCAAGGGCCACCAGCGCGCCAACCCACGCCACCGTCAGCACGAGACCGAAGCCGAGCACCAGGGCAGCGGACTGCGGCAAGCCCGGCTCACGGCCTGGATCGCGCGGGCGCTTATCGCCCGCGGTGTTGTGCGGGCGAAGGCTCTGTCTCGCCGGCTCACGGGATTGGTCGCGCGGGTCCTTAGCGGGCGTGGCCGCCTGCGGTCGTGGCCTCTCTCTGGTTGGTCGCGCGGAGGGCATCCGCCGCCTCCGGGAACTAGCCGTCGTGATAAACGTCAGAACGCAGGCGCGGCAGAAAAGTTCGAGGGTTTGCATAGGTTTATGTGTGGAATCCCGTGCTTCACTGGGATGCGGCCACAGCTCGCGTAGTCGGAGGGGCAGATGCGGCTGATCGCGGTCAAGTGCGGCGACGATGAGCGGCTACAGCTCACCGAGACCGTGCGGCGGGTGTGCCAGCCACACGGTGGCTAGTTTGGTTTCGAGCTCCCGATCGGGTGAGTGCTTAGGCGGCCACGGTGTGCCGCTCGAACCGCACCAGCGTGTGTCCGTTGCCGTTGTGCACCTCGAACCGATCGACGACGGCCGCGATGATCGGCATGCCGCGCCCGGACGTCCCGTCGAGTGGCGACGGTTCGAGCGCGCTGTCGAAGCTCCCGCAGTCACAGATCTCGACGCGTAGACCACGCGCGCACGGTTCGGTCGTCAGCAGGATGCAGCCATTAGGCCAGGCCTGGCCATGCTGGATGGCGTTGGCGACGGCCTCGCTCGTCGCGACCGTCAGATCCCAGGTGCCCTCGCGGTCGAGGCCCGCCTCGGCGGCCGCCTCGCACACGATCGAGCGCGCCGTCCCCGCGCTGGCGGCTGCGGCAGGAAGCCACGTCTCCCGCTTCATGACCGCTCGCGCGTGGTCTCGGTGATGTGTATTGATCGGGCGCCGGTCGACTGCCGGTCAGAGTTTGCCGCTCCGGCCGTGACCGCCATGCCCGCAGGCCCGGGGCGCGGCGCGGATATGACCGCGTCCAGAGCGCTCGGGTTCGCTCTCATGGAGTTGTTCCTCCTGTGCTTCTTGGGCTACGCTGCCGGGACGTCGGGCGCCCCGGCTCTAATGGATCGCGCCAGCGGAGGCGCTAGCCCGGGCGCCCGAGAGGCGCCAACGCCACCGTGTACGGACGGTCGGCTGGCAGCCAGAGGCCCGCCCGCAGCCGAGGTGCTGCCAGAGCGATCGCCAGCGTCGCCAGCAAGGTAAGGCCCGCGGCGGAGAAGGCTCCGCCTGGGCTCGCGGTGGCGGACCCGGAGGTGGAAGACCATGGCAGAGGCGGGCCGGGGCCTTCGCGGTCGCGCGGTCGGGTCGCTGAGCGTCCCGTGGTGCGTCGCTCCAGCGGCGCCGTGGCCGCGTGCAGCGGCGAGGCGGCAGGGGGCGGTCGCAGCTCCGTATACGCAGCGTCCGCGCCCGGTTCTGGGAGTGCCGATGCCGCTCCGGCGACCGCGTTCGAGACCCGTTCGACTTCGAACGCACGGAACCTCTCGAGCTCACGCAGCAGCAGCCGCAGCTCGTCACCGCGCTCGCCGGAGCGACGCAACGCGGCGATCAGCTCGCCGGCGGAGGCGCGGGCGCCGGCGAGACGGACGCGAACCTGATGCTGAAGTGCCCGGAGCCGCGGGTCCAGCCGGCCGGCGGCGCCCAGCCGCAGCTCCAGCGCGAGCAGCACGGGGGCGATCCGCTCGAGACTCGAGCGCAACGTGATCAGCCCGCTTTTCGGAGCGGGCGCCCCGTCGTCCAGGCGGCGCTGCAGGTCGTCGATCTGGGCCTGCACGTGGCGGAGTTCACGCTCGACGTCGGTCAGCACCCGCTCCAGGCCGCTGCCCAGCGGGCGACCGCCGGATGGAGCGCGAACCCCGCCGATGGGCTCCGGCCCGATCGGGCCGAGCGCAGGCGCCGGGGCGAAACGCGACGGCACGCCGGTCGGCGGCTCGGGAGCGCTCGCAGCCAACGCACCGATTGGCTGGACAGATGGGTCCGGCGCCCCGCCCTGGCCGCCCGGCCCGCCCGGCGAGGTTACGGCAGTCGGCGGTGGGCCGGTCGGGCTCGCAGGGCCCTGGTCTTGGACGGACGGGTCGCCGAGGGACCCCTCGTGGGCGGGCTGCTGCTCGACACCCTCCTGGGCGCCCATCGCGCCCTCTTCCAGGGAGTCCTCCTCCGCGGTCGTGGCCTCGGCCGGCGCGTCGGTCGGCTGCGCGTCGGTCGGCGGGGCGTCGGTCGGCTGGGCGTCGGTCGGCTGCGCGTCGGTCGGCTGCGCGTCGGTCGGCTGCGCGTCGGTCGACGGCGCGTCGGTCGGCGGCGACTGCTCCGCGCCCGGCGTCCGGAGCTCGGGCGCCGTAGCGCCCGGATCCGCCTGCGCGTCCGCAGACGCAATCACCAGCGATGCCGCCGCGGCAAGCGCCGCGACGCGGAACGAAGCGAAGTCCATAGGGCTCATCCCATCGTCGCACGAGACACGCCCCGGCGGTACCCAATTTGCGGAAATCCGCCAATCGGGTGATTAGACGCGCAAGGGGTTGCCCAAACCGGCCGGATCGCGGCCGCGGTCGAGCCCGCCTTCAGCGGACCGAGCGCTGGCGAGCACTCGGCGCTCAGGCACCGCCGGCTGCCTGAAGGCCCACGCAGCCTGCCAGCACACCGCCTCACCCATTCGCGGGGCAGGCGCCCGGTCGGCGCGTGCAACTTCATCCGGTGGCCTCCTTGGGACCGAGTGATTCGACACGCTCAGCCTCCAAGGAGGCCCGGATAAACCTGCACCTAGGCGCCCCCGGCCGACTCACCCCGCTCGAGCAGAGCGGCCGCCGCTGCGGCGGTGAGCCCCCCGGCGATGAGGATCCACCCGGCCAGCTCGAGCCCTTCCTCGAGCACGATCTCGATCGTGAACGGCCAGTCGCGGAAGCCGTAGCCGAGCCGCACGAGCGAGTAGGACGACACCTCGAGCGCAACCGCGGCAACCAGCAGGCCCGCGCCGACCCTGAGAATGCGCCCGGCCCGCGCTGGTGCAGCCCGGGACGCGACGAGCAGCAGGTACAGCGTGCCGGTCAGCAGCGGCAAGTACACGGCTGGCCAGACGAGTCGGCCGCCCGAGGACCCGAGGCCGAGCTCGGTGTCGAGCTCTCCGACCCGCTCGTGGAGGAAGACCGCGTCGTCGAGCGAGAAGAAGGACAGCGCCGCCGCCAGCGCCAGAAGGCTGCGCCGCCGCGACGGACGAACCGCGGCCAACAGCAGGGCCGCCGGTACGCCGGCGATCGTCGCCACCGAGCCGGCCCACCCAAGCGCGCTGTGGTCGTAGTCGGCGTCGACCAGCTGGACCGAGTGGTCGAGCAGGGCGTTGACGACGTGAGCGACGCCCTGCAGCGCAGCGGCGCCAGTCGCCAGCGCCACGGTGACGAGTACGACTGAGTCAGGCAGCCGGTTGCGGCGAGGCGCGGGCAATCGACGAAGAGAACCCTGCGGCGATGAAATCACCCTGGGAACTCGATGAGATTGTTCTCACGCGGCTACCGCGGTGGCGCGCAGGCCCGGCGAGCGGCCCATCGGCGTCCAGGTCGTTTTCGTCGGCGCGGCCTTCTAAGCAGCGGGCCGCAGGTTCGAGTCCTGCCGGGGGCACTTGCCGCGATGAGTTCGCGGGCGCGGGTCGGTCTACCCGCTGACCCGACAGAGAGGCAACCAGATGAGAGAGCTGATCGTCAGCGAGTTCGTGTCCCTCGACGGCGTGATGGAGGCGCCCGGCGGAGAGCCCGGTCATCCCCACAGCGGCTGGACCATCGAGTACCACGACGACGAGCAGATGAAGTACAAGCTCGACGAGACGCTCGAGGCCGAGTCGCTGCTCGTCGGGCGCGTCACCTATGAGAGCTTCGCCGAGGCCTGGCCGGGGCGGTCCGGCCCGTTCGCGGACAAGATGAACTCGATGCCGAAGCACGTGGTCTCCTCGACGCTGACCCACCCCGAGTGGGAGAACACCACCGTGATCGACGGCGATGTGCCGGCGGAGGTCGCGATGCTGAAGGAGGGCGACGGCGGGCCGATCCTCATCGCGGGCAGCCGCACCCTGGTGCATTCGCTCATCCCCACCGGCCTGATCGACGAGTACAGGCTGATGATCTTCCCGGTGGTCGTCGGGAGCGGCGCGCGCCTGTGGCCGGAATCCCCCGACAAGCTGGCGCTGGAGCTCGCCGATACCAGGAAGTACGACTCGGGCGTCGTCGTGAACGTCTACCGCCGGCTCGCTTAGTAGCGCCCTGAGATCAGGTCCCAGGCGCGGCGCAGCTTGCGCTCGAGCTCGCCCTCGGCGGTGTCGTCGGGCGAGGCCGACATCGTCGCCGGGTTCGCGCTCGGCTCGGGAAGACGCTCGGCGTCGGCGGCGTCGAGTGCCAGGACAACGCCGCGCTCGTGGACGCGCTCGACCTCGGGCGCGTCCACGAAGCGGTGCCCGCCGGGCAACGGGCTCGCGTCGAACACGATGCCGTCGAAGATGTCCTTGTCGGGCTCGGCCAGCACGTGCTCGACCTCGCCGAGCCGCTGCCCGTCGCTCGAGTAGACGGGCATCCCCTCGCGCAGCGTCATGTACGAGCCGGGTGCGCCGAGGTCCTCCATCCGGACCGAGCGTACCCGGCTCTGACACAGGTCTTGCATCACCCCCGGGTGAGCGGCCTGCGCGTTTTTCGCCGGACAGGTTGGGTAGCCGACAGCTGAGGACGTATACGCACGAACGCGACTAGGAGAGACACGGATGGCCAAGGACATGAGTGACACGGTGCGGGACGCACTGGGGCAAGTGGTCAGCGAGGCCGTCAAGAACGTCGGCTCCAATCCCCAGCCGAAGAAGAAGGCGAGCCCGTTCTCGGGCGCGCGCGGGGTTGCGGCAGGCGCGGGCCTGGCCGCCCTTGCGCCGCTGGCGAAGAAGGGCGTCGACGCCGTCCGCGGCAATGGAATCAGCGTTCCCTCTCCCAAGCGCGGGAAGTTGGCCACCAAGGCCACGACCAAAGCCGCCAAGAAGATGGGCGACCAGGTGGGCGGGAAGTTGAAGGAAGGCGTCAGCGAGAAAGTCGATGAGGCCGGCGGCGCGGGCGGCCTGGCGAAGGAGGCCGCGAGCGGTCTCCTGCCCGGCGGTGGCGACAGCGGCGGCGGAAAGGGCGGTATGCCAGGCGTTGGAAAGGGCCGGCGGATGCCGGTGCAGCAGTCCGTGGACGTGGCCGTGCCCGTCGAGACGGCCTACAACCAGTGGACCCAGTTCGAGGACTGGCCCCAGTTCATGCACCGGGTCACGCAGGTCACGCAGGAGGACGACTGCACCGTCTCGTTCGCGACCAAGATCTGGGGCAAGAAGAAGGAGTTCAAGGCCGACATCGAGACGCAGCGCCCGGACGAGCGGATCAAGTGGAAGGTGTCCGAGGGCATCACCCACACCGGCGTGGTGACTTTCCACGAGCTCGCCCCGCGTCTGACACGGATCGAGCTGAACGTCGACGTGGATCCCGGCTCACTGCTCGAGAAGATCGCCCGCGGCATGCGTCACATCAAGCGCGCCATGCGCGCCGACCTGCACCGCTTCAAGGCGTTCATCGAGATGCAGGAGATCGAGACGGGCGCGTGGCGCGGCGTGATCGAGGACGGCGAGCTCGTCGACGAGCACGACGACTCGTACGACGAGGAGCGCGACTACAGCGAGGTCGACAAACTCTACGCCGAGCAGAGCTCCGACTCCGACGAGGATCGGGACGAGGAGGACGAGGAGCAGGAGGAGGACCAGCGTTCGCGCTCGCAGCGCTTCAAGCGCCAGGCCGAGCGGTCCACTTCGCGCAGCGGCGGCGGATCGTCGCGGAGCGGTTCCTCGCGCGGAAGCGGGAACGCGAAGCCCTCCTCGAGCGGTTCGCGTTCGCGGGCCTCGAGCCAGAGCAAGAGCCGCAGCCGCGGATCGAGCAGCCGCGGCAGCGAGTCGTCGTCGAAGAAGTCGCGTTCGTCGAGCGGCGGCTCGCGCCGCAAGTCGTCGAGCCGTAGCTGAGTCGATGGCCGGTTTCGTCAAGGGAGCAGTCGCGAGGCGGATGGCCGGCGACCGACCGTCGCCGGTCTACGCCGCGGTCGCAGCGGTGGCGGCGGGAGCGGCCACCGCGGTGCTCACCTACCGCGTGATCCGAAGCTAGGAGGTCGTTCCGATGAGGTTGCCGGGGAGGGGGAACAACAAGAGGCAGTTGCCCGTCGACGTGCGCAAGGTGCTCCTGGCGGCATTGGCGTCCGCCCTGGAAGACGGCCGCAAGCAGGAGCCGAACAAGGAGGGCCGGAAGGGCCTGACGGGTGTGCGCGCCGTGGCCGCCGGCGCGGCACTGGCGACGGCGGGTCGCGTGGCCTTCAAGAACCGCGACTCCATCCGCGAGCGCTTGCAGAGCGACCGGGAAGAGCCGGTCGACGAAGAGGACTACGAGGACGAGGAGTACGAGGACGAGCCCGAGGGCGAGGCCGAGGAGGACTTCGAGGAGGACGAGGAGCCTGAGGCCGAGGCTGAGGAGGAGCCCGAGGCCGAGGAGGACGAGGAGCCCGAGGCCGAGGAGGACGAGGAGCCCGAGGCTGAGGAGGACGAGGAGCCCGAGGCCGAGGAGGACGAAGAGCCCGAGGCTGAGGCTGAAGAGGACGAAGAGCCTGAAGCCGAGGCCGACGACGACGTCGAGGACGAGCCGGAGGACGAAGGCGGCGACGGCCCCGACGACGACTCCGACGACCGCGGGCCAGAGGGCGATGCCGACGAAGGCTCCGAGGAGGAGCCTGCCGCCGAGGAGGAGGAGGAAGCTGACGCCGAGGCCGAGGAGGGACCTGAGGCCGAGGAGGACGAGGAGCCCGAGGACGAGCGAGTCGCGGCCAAGGGCGGCGATGAGTCCGAGGCGCAGGCGGACGAGGGCCCCGATCCCGACGCCCGCCCCTCGAACGTCGAGCAGGGCCGGCCGCCCATCTTCGACCGGCCGCTGGGGCGGCGCAAGCGGACTCGTCCCAGCACCAGGCCGCCCAAGCACTCCGAGGGTGAGCCGGCGCTCAAGCCGCCTGCGCGGCCCAGCCGCTCGCGGGCTCCGGTCGGACGGACCTGAGGACGGAAAGGAACATGGCTCGAGGAGACGACGGA
>JBKGUS010000304.1:0-6192 GCA_046462295.1 Thermoleophilaceae bacterium
ACTTCCGGGCGCTCGACACGCTCGGCGAGGTCACTGTCGTCGCTGTGGGCTTCGCCGGCGTGGCGACGCTGCTGGCTCGGAGGCGGCGGGCCTGACCACCGTGCTCACCCAGACCTTCGCCCGGCTGCTGCTGGCACCGATCCTCGTGCTCTCGATCGCGGTGCTCGTGAAGGGCTTCGTGGACACGGGCGACGGCTTCAGTGCAGGCGTGATCGCGAGCCTGGCGGTCATCCTGCAGTACCTGGCCTTCGGGCGGTCCGCGGTCGTAGACCTGCTGCCGGTGCGCAGGGCCGCAGCGCTCGCCTTCGCCGGTCTGCTCCTGGCGCTCACCGTCGCGCTGATTCCGTTCGTCCAGGGCAAGCCGGTACTCCAACACGCACCGGGCGCCGGCGCGAGCGTGACGAAGGTGGGGACGCTGGAGCTGACCACGACGCTCGTGCTCGACGTGGCGATCTTCCTGCTCGTGGTCGGCGCCGTCGTCGGCATCCTCGATGCGATAGCGCGCCGGGCCCAGGAGGGAGAGCGGTGACGCTGCTGTTCGCGCTCGCGATCGGGACGATTTTCGGGGCCGGGGCGTTCCTGCTGCTCAAGCCCGACCTCTTCCGGGCGGCGATCGGCATCGTACTGATCGCCAACGCCGCGAACCTCGCGATCGTGGCGAGCGGCCTGCGGCGTGGGAGCGCCCCGATCGCCCCCGAGAGCACACAGGTGAGCGACCCCCTCGTGCAGGCCATGGTGATCACCGCGATCGTCATCGGCTTCGCGGTGACGGCCCTGCTGCTCAGCATGGTCTACCGCATCTACGTATCGACCCACACGGTCGACCTCGACGAGCTTTCGCGCGCGGAGGCCAGGCGCGAGCGGGAGCTCGAGCGGGAGGAGGTCTCGATCTGATGGTGGTCATGCCGCTGGCGCTCACCTGGATCGCCGCCGCGGCCCTTGCGCTCGCCGACGGGCGTCGACCTGCCGTGGGTCGAGCGGCGCTCGCCGTGCTGGCGGCGAACCTCGCCGCGAACGCGGTGCTGGCCGGGCTGGTGCTGGCGGACGGCCCGCGCGAGACGGTGGCGGGCGGTTGGCCGCCGGGCGTGGGCATCGTGCTGCGGGCGGACGCGCTCGGCGTCGTGTTCGCGCTCGTCTCGAGCGCCGTGCTGCTTGCCGCGTTCGGGTACGAGCTCGGCCTCGGCGTGCGTACGCGCCTGTTCCCGGCGCTCGTGCTGTTCCTCGCCACCGGCCTGAACGGCCTCTTCGTGACCGGGGACGTCTTCAACTTCTACGTCTTCTTCGAGCTGGCCATGATCGCGTCGTATGCGCTGAGCTCGTACGGCGGTGAGCCGCGCCAGCTGACCGGGGCCTTCGTCTTCGCGATCGTCAACCTCCTCGGCTCCTTCCTGTTCCTCCTCGGGGTCGCGGCCACCTACCACGTGACCGGGGTGCTGGCCATGGATGCCGTCGCCGAGCGCATCGGGGAGGTGGAGCCGTCGGCCGTGATCGCGATAGCCGTCGCGTTCTTCGTCGCCTTCGGCGTCAAGCTCGGGCTGTTCCCCTTCCACTTCTGGCTGCCGGCGGTGTACGCGAGCGCCACACCGGGCGTCGCCGCGATCCTGAGCGGTGCGGTGGCCAACATCGGCAGCTACGGGCTGCTGCGGTTCGGTGCGGACGTGCTTCCCGCGGAGCTTCGGCAGGCCGCGACCGTCCTGATCGTGATCGGCTCGGCGAGCATCGTGTACGGCGCCGTGCAGGCAGTGTCGCGCCGGAGCGCCTCGGAGGTCCTGGCCTACTCGTCGATCGGCCACGCGGGCTACGTGCTCGTCGCCCTCGGTCTCGGCGGGCCGGTCGGCATCGCCGCGGCGGTCATCTTCAGCATCGCCAACGCCCTGAGCAAGACGCTCCTGTTCCTCGCCAGCGAGCTGCGCGGCCGGTTCATGGCGACGGCGTTCCTCGTCGGCGTCCTGAGCGTCGCGGGCGTGCCGCCGACCGCCGGGTTCTTCGGCAAGGTCGAGCTGTTCCGGGCCGGCATCGACACGGGCAGCGCGGCGCTCCTGGCGCTCCTGTTCCTGGGCGGCGCGCTGTCGTTCGTATACATGTTCCAGATCTACCAGCACGACTTCTGGCGCGGTGAGCGTAAAAGAGGCCCGACCGCACCGCACGCACGCGCCGCGGCGCTCGTGCTCGCGGTCGTCGTGGTCGCGGTCGGGCTGTGGCCAGAGCCGCTGCTTGCGGCCGGCCGGGAGGCGGCCGCGGCCCTGAGCGGGGCCTCCGGATGAACGTCGCGCTCCCGCTCGGGCTGCTCACGCTGGTGTACGCGCTGGCCCTGGCGAGCTTCCACCCCGCCGACCTGGCCACGGGCGCGCTCGTGGCGGGGGCCGTGCTGTTCGCCTGCCGGCGGCTTGTGTTCGCCGGCGGCGGCCGGCGGGAGGGGTCGCGCGCGGCCCGGATCGTCCGCTTCCCCCGCTTCGCCGTCGCGGTGGTCCGCGAGATCCTGGTCGGCACCTGGCAGGTAGCTCTCGTCGTCACCGGCCTCCGGCCGCTGTCGCGGCCGGGGATCGTGGCGGTGCCGATCGGCGAGCGCAGCGACACCGGGATCGCGGTGTCGGCGCTCGCCATGAACCTCTCGCCGGGCGAGGTCCTGGTCGATGTTGACCACGACCGGGGTGTCATGCTCGTACACGTGCTCGACGCCTCGGATCCGGACCTCGTGCGGAGCCGCTACGACACCTTCTACCGCCGCCACCAGCGGGGCGTGTTCCCGTGATGCACGACCTCGTCCTCGATGTCGCAACGATCTGGCTGGGCCTGCTGCTGGCGGTTTGCGCGGTGCTGGTGCTGCGGGTCCGCGGGATGGCGGGGCGCATCCTCGCGCTCGACACGCTGATGCTGCTGCTCGTCGGCGAGCTCGTGCTGTACTCGTACTCGGAGGACGCCTCGTGGTACCTCGATGCGGCACTCGCCCTGTCGGTGCTGGGCTTCGTGGCAACGACGGCGGCAGCGCTCTTCCATGCGCACGGAGAGGTGTTCCGATGATGCGGGAGGCGCTCGCCACGGCCGCCGACGTGCTGATCCTGATCGGCCTCCTCGCGACGACGCTGGGCGTGGTGGGGATCGTCCGCATGCCGGACGTCTATGCGAAGCTGCACGCGGCCAGCAAGGCGGTGTTCCTGGGGATCGTCGCCTTTCTCCTCGCGTCGATGGCCTCGCTCGAGGGACCGCTGGCGGCAAAAGCGCTCCTGACCGCCACCTTCGTCCTGCTGACTACGCCGGTGGGCGCGCACGTGATCGCGCGGGCCGCCTACCGGCGGCGCGAGCCGATGGTCTCGCACGGCGCGGTGGACGAGTCCGGCAGCGGCCTCGCCAGGGGGCGGCGCGCCCCATGACGATCGCCTCAGCTCCGCTCACGCTCGCCGGCGCGGCTCGGGGCCGCGTCCATGTTCACGACGGCCCCCCGAGGCACCACGACGACCGGCGTGCGAGCCGACCCCGCGAGCTCGGCGGAGGTCGATCCCAGCAGCGCCGAGGCCAGCGCGCCGCGTCCGTCCGTCCCGACGACGATCAGCTCGGCATCCTCATCCTCCGCGCACCGCTCGAGCGCCGGCACCGGACTGGCTGCTTCCGTCCGGAGACGGGTGGGGCAATGGGTCTCCGTCTCCCGTGCGACACCTTCGAGCAGCCTGCGCGCGCTGTCGCGCTCACGTGCGACGAACTCCTCATAGTCGAGCGCGGCTACTCCGTGCGGTCCGGGCACCGGGTCCGGGAGGGCGGCGGAGTAGGCGTGAGCGAGCACCAGCTCGAGTCCGAGCGCTGCCGCCAGCGCGGCGGCGACGTGCGCCACTCCAGGCGCCGCATCGGACCGGTCGACGCCGCACACGACGGTCGAGCAGGCGGCACCCGCCCGCTCCTCTCCCGCCGCCCCCGGCGGAACGACGACCACGGGACGCTCGCTCCGCTTCATCAGGGACGACGAGACGCTGCCCTGCAGGGCTCCCTTCACCGCGCCCAGGCCGCGCGAGCCGACGACGAGCACGGCGGCGCCCAGTTTGGAGGCCAGCTCGATCAGCTCATCGTCCGGCTCCCCCGTGAGTACTCGGCTATCGACCTCGAGCTCCGGGACGCCGCGCTCGATGCGCTCGAGGACCCGCCTTGCCCGATCGTCGGGGCGCCTGAGGTGACGCGTCCCTTGGCTCTGCTGGCCGGAGAGCGCTCCCCCTGGCGGTTCGACATAGGCGAGCTCAAGCGACGCGTCAAGCCGCTCAGCGAGCCGTGCCGCAACCACGGCCGCTGCGAGCGACTCCTTGGAACCATCGATTCCGCAGACGATCCAACGGGACATCCGGACGGCACCTCCAAGTCGGTGCTGCTCACGGTCGCGCCAGCCGGCTCCCGCGCATATCCGGGCTACCACCGATTTCGGCTATCGGCGAGCGCCCATCACCGCGGCCGCGGGTGCCGCGCGCGACGCCGCGCGCAGGCCGTCCGACTTGCGCTGCCGACCGAGGGACGGGGCGCCCGGTGAGCAGCACTCCCGTCGAGCGACTGGACGGCTACCTGCCGCTGCGCGACTACGGCTTGATCGGGGACGGCGAGAGCAGCGCGCTCGTAGGGCGCGATGGCGCGTTGGACTGGCTCTGCGCGCCGCGCTTCGACGCGCCGCCCATCTTCGCTGGGCTCCTCGACCCGGCGCGCGGCGGCTCGTTCCGCATCGAACCCGAGGAGGGACTCGTGGGCGCGCGGCACTGGTACGAGGAGGACACGGCGGTGCTGGTCACGGAGCTGCGGACGGCGACCGCCAGGTTGCAGATCACCGACGTCCTTGCGCTGCGCGACCATGCAGATCTACGCGAGGACGCGGTCGCGGCGCGGGGGGAGCTGCTGCGACGTGTGTGGGTCCTGGACGGCACCACGGGCCTGAAGGTGGCGATCGAACCGCGCGGTGAGACCCGCGTGGAGCGCAGTGGCGGCGGCCTGCGCCTGCGCTGGAGCGAGCGCCCGCAGCTCGACCTCCGGCTTGGCTCGACTCGCGACCTCGACGGGCTCGCGACCAGCTACCGGCTCGAGGCCGGTGAGCAGCTTGGGTTCACACTCCGCTGGGGTGGCGGGTCGCTGCGGCGGCACGCGGTCGATCCCGACCGGCTGGTCGAGCAGACCGCCCGCGCCTGGCGCCGGTGGATGAGCGGCTTTCATTACGAGGGGCCGCAGGAGCGACTCGTACGCCGGTCGGCGATCACGCTCAAGCTGCTCGACCACTTCGCGAACGGTGCCGTGGTGGCCGCGGCGACGTCCTCCCTGCCCGAGGCGATCGGCGGCGTGCGCAACTGGGACTACCGCTACGCCTGGGTCCGGGACGCCGCCTTCGGGGTCTACGCGCTGCGCCGGATCGGCTTTCCCCGTGAGGCATGGGGTTTCCTCGGCTGGGTTCTCGATGCCGCCGAGCGCAACCGCCGGCCGCACGTGCTGTACGACGTCGACGGCGAGCTGCCGCAGCCGGAGCGGGAGGACCCGCAGCTGGCGGGCTACCGCGGCTCGCGGCCGGTCCGCTGGGGTAACGCCGCGGTCGACCAGCGTCAGAACGACATCTTCGGGGAGGTGCTCGACTGTGCCTGGCAGTGGGCCGCGGGAGGCCGGCGAATCGACCGCCAACTGTGGGCGCGGCTGTGCGAGCACGTCGACGCCGCGTGCCGCGTCTGGCGCGAACCCGATCACGGGATCTGGGAGGTGCGCTCCCCGGGCCGCCCATTCAGCTACTCGGTCGCCCTGTGCCAGGTCGCGCTCGACCGCGGCTGGCGACTGGCGAAGCGTCTCGAGCTGCCCGCCCCGGTCGAACGCTGGCGCCGCGAGGCGACGCATATCCGCGACGCCCTGCTCCGCGAGGCGTGGGACGAGCGGCAGGGCATCCTGACCGCGCAGCTCGGTCGCGGAGGCGGGCTCGACGCGGGCCTGCTCGCGCTGCCGCTCCGGCGCGTGGTCCCCGCAAGCCATCCGCGGATGGTGGCCACGGCGATCGCAATCGCCGATCGGCTCAGCGCGGGAGACGGCCTCCTGTACCGGTACGACCCCGAGACCTACGGCGACGGCCTGCCGGGCCAGGAGGCGGCGTTCCTCCTCTGCAGCTTCTGGCTGGTCGACAACCTGGCTTGGCAGCAGCGCTCCGACGAGGCTGAGGAGCTATTCGACTCGCTCTGCCGCCGGACGAACAACCTC
>JBKGUS010000305.1:0-5394 GCA_046462295.1 Thermoleophilaceae bacterium
ACGAGCTGGGCCAGCTGCTCGACCGCGACGCGATCGTCATCGGCGACGGCGGCGACTTCGTCTCGTTCGCCGGCCGGGTGATCGAGACCTACGAGCCGGGCTGCTGGATGGACCCTGGCCCGTACGGCTGCCTGGGCTCAGGCCCCGGCTACGCACTCGCGGCGAAGCTGGCCCACCCGGACCGGCAGGTCTGCCTGCTGCTGGGCGACGGGGCATTCGGCTTCGCCGGCATGGAGTTCGACACCTTTGTCAGGCACGGCCTGCCGATCGTCGGCGTGATGGGCAACAACGGAATCTGGGCGCTCGAGAAGCACCCGATGGAGTTCCTCTACGGCTACTCGGTCGCCGCCGAGCTGCAGCCGGGCTGCCGCTACGACGAAGTGGTGCGCGCGCTGGGCGGCCACGGCGAGCTGGTGACGACCCCGGACGAGCTTCGGCCCGCGCTGGAGCGAGCGTTCGCGAGCGGAAAGCCGGCGCTGGTGAACGTGCTGACGGACCCGGACGTGGTGTACCCGCGGAAGGCGAACCTGGCGTAGGGCAGGTCGGGCGAGCGCGGGGAGGGCTCGGGCGAGCGGTCGGAGGTCTGAGATGGGCGGGAGGGCGCAGGCCAAGGACGCAGGTCCGAAGCCGTGCTGGGCACGGCGAGGGCCGAGGACGCCGGCATGCGTTCTCCCGGCCCCTCAGACCCCGAACGCAGAACCGCCGGCGTCATGCCGGCGGTTCCGAGTTACGGCCCTATCAGGACGGGCAGGGGTACGTGCCATGAAAGGGCCTTGCGGTTCGGACGGCGGGAGGCGCCGATACGATGCGGCTTCGCCCGAACCTATGTACCGAATGGAGACCGGCGGGTTGGCCACACGGAAACCCCACCCGGCACGGATCATCATAGACCAAGCTCAGGCGGTTGGCTAGGGGGCGCGGGCAATCCCGTGGGCGGCTGCGAGGGCGGCGCCGTGGAGGATGTCGGCTTCGCTGACTTCGATTTCGTCGAGGTCGAAGCTGCGCATCGATTCGAGCAGGATGACGGCGCCGGCGACGATGCTGGGCGCGCGGTCGGGGTGGAGGCCGGTGACGCGGCGGCGGGCGTCGACGGTGAGGGCGGCGAGCTGCGACACGATGCGCTCGCATGTGCCTCGTCCGACGCGGTGGCCGTGGACCTTCTCGGGGTCGTAGGGGTCGAGCTCCTGGGCGATCGCGGCGAGGGTGGTGGCGGTGCCGGCGACGGCGATCCCTGCTTCGACGCGCTCGCGAACGTCGGCAGGCACATCCGAGGTGACGATGCCGCGGGCGTCCTCGGCGAGCGAGGCCATTTCGTCGGCGGTCGGCGGGTCGCTCTTCAGGTGGCGCTCGGTGTGGCGCACGGAGCCCATGCGGGTGGAGACGTGGAAGCCGGGGTCGCTGCCGGCCCGGCCGGTGACGTATTCGGTGCTGCCGCCGCCGATGTCGATGACGAGCGTCTCGGCGCCGGCCTGCCGGTCGGAGGTGGCGCCGAGGAAGGTGAGCCGGGCCTCCTCGTCGCCGGAGATGGTGCGGGCGTCGATGCCGAAGCGGTCGCGGATCTCGTCGCGGAAGGCGGGCCCGTTCTCGGCGTCGCGCATGGCGGAGGTGGCGACGGCGACCACCTTGTCGGCGCCGAGCCGGTCGAGCACCTCGCGGTAGACGGCGAGCGCTTCGCAGACGCGGGCGACCGCGGCGTCGGAGAGCCTGCCGGTGGCCTCGACGCCTTCGCCGAGCCGGGTGACGGTGGTGCGCCGCTCGAGCTCCGCGACCCGGCCGTCGTGCACTTCGGCCACGAGGAGGCGGGTCGAGTTGGTCCCGAGGTCGACGACCCCGACGCGGCTGGCTTCGTCGCTCGTCTGGGCCGCGTCGCCGCGGCTGGTGTCGGGCGCGGTCCTGGGATCCTCGGCCACCCGCGCACCGTACACTCCCCGGCGTGCTCGGCACGTCGAAGGAGCGGCAGGCGACGTGCCCGCCCGAGAGCGCGGACGCGCTGGCCGACATCGAGCTGCCGGACCACGACGGAAGCGTCGTGCGGCTGGGCGACCTGTGGCAGGACGAGCCGGTGGTGCTCGTGTGGGTGCGCCACTACGGATGCGTGCACTGCCGGAGCCACGCGGTGGAGCTGGAGAGCGCCCGTTCCGAGTTCGACGCCGCCGGGGTGCGCGTGGTGCTGGTCGGCCAGGCGACGCCGCGCCAGGCGGCGCATTTCAGGAGGCCCCTGGGGATCGACCTGCCGGTGCTGGCGGACGAGAGCCGGGAGAGCTACCGGGCGGCGGGGGCGAAGGTGGCGACGGCCGGCGAGCTGCTGGGCCCGAGGAGCGTCTCGGCCGGTTTGCGCAAGACGTTCGAGTCGCGCGGCAAGGTGCACCAGGGCCGGATAATCGGCCATCCCGCGCAGCTCGGAGGGGCGATGGTGATCGCCCGGGGCGGCGAGGTCATGTGGAGCCACATGGCCGAGGACGCGAGCGACAACGCGTCGCCGGACGAGATCCTCGAGGCGGCCCGCCAGGCCTCGACCAGCGGTTGACGCTCCCGGCCGGCCTTCGCTACATTCGTTGGTCCACGCCGCGGGGTGGAGCAGTCAGGTAGCTCGTCGGGCTCATAACCCGAAGGTCGCGGGTTCGAATCCCGCCCCCGCTATTCAGAGAGGCCCGCAAATCCGGGCTTTTCTTCGTGAAGGGCCCGGTGCGAAGGGAGCGCCGTGGTTCCAATGTGGTTCCAACTTCTCGGTCCGGTGGGCTCGAGCCGTCCTCGCGCGGGTCAGCATCGATGCCATGAGCACTCGTCTTCTGACCGCGGCGGAGGTGGCCTCGATGCTCGGCGTGCCTAAGTCGTGGGTCTACGAGCGCCGCGGCGTGATCCCCACCGTTGCGCTCGGCCGCTACCGCCGCTTCCGAGAGGAGGCGATCGAGCGGATGCTCGAGCGGCTCGAGCAGAGTGCTCCCGGGCGCCGCTGACGCCGCTCGCACGGGTGGTGCGCTGAAATGGCGCGGCGCAGCTACGGGAGCGGCTCGCTGACCGTCCGGGCCGACGCTAACGGGATCGAGACGTGGTACGGGGCGAGGCGCCCCGCCACGGCGCTCGACTGCCAGCAGATCCCCCACCGGCGCCTGGTCGGGCGCTACCGGCGCGGACTCCCGCGAGGCAAATGTCCCGACGTCGGGATATCCAGCGGACTTGCAAGGCATTCCCAGGATGTGCCATGGTCGGGCCAGCGACCAAGGAGGGCCTCATCAGTCGCGAACTCGACGGTAGGACGAGGTTTGAGGCTGCGGTGACGCCCGAGCGGGCGTCAAGCGTGAGAGCCGCGCCTGACGAATTCGCTCGCGAGCCTCCCGGCGGCCGGAAGATGCCAACGCGAGTGCTCGTCGTGGCCGGCGTTCGCCTCTATCGCGAGGGCCTGAGCCAGCTCTTGGACGGCCAGTCGGAGATCGAGGTGGTCGGCACTGCGGCGAGCGGCAAGGAGGCACTCACGCGAATGGCCGAGGCGGTCCCGGACGTCGTCCTGCTCGAGATGGAGCTCGATGACGCCGCCGAAACGATCCACGCCATCACCCACAGCCCCGACCCTTCCCGCGTGCTCGCGCTCGGAATGCTCGACTCGGACGACCGCATCGTCTCCTGCCTGGAGGCGGGAGCCGCCGGCTATGTCGATCGCGAGGGGACGCTCGAGGAGCTGCTGGAGAGGGTCCAGAGCGCCGCCCTGGGAGAGATGCGCTGCTCACCCAGCGTCGCCGGCAGCCTGGCCAGGCGGCTGGCCACCGTTGTCGACCGCGCCGACGGCACACGGCCGCAGGCGCAGCTCACGAGGAGAGAGAGCGAGATCGTGGCGCTGATCGAGCTGGGTCTCTCCAACAAGCAGATCGCTCGCCAGCTGTTCATCGAGGTCTCGACGGTCAAGAACCACGTCCACCACATCCTCGAGAAGCTCGACGTCAGCCGCCGGGGCGAGGCGGCGGCGCGCGCGCGACGAGCGTCGCGGCCCGAGCCGCGGGTTCAGGCCCTGAGGGACTAGTTCCCTGGTTGGATCGAAATTCAGCCTTTTGACCAGTTCCGCGGGCCTCGCAGCTCGATCACACTCCGTTTCCGTGGGGCCACGGAAGGGCTGTGAACCCGAGTCCACGCGCGTGCTTCTCGCCGCCACCCCTGGCCTGCTCGGTGAGATCATCAAGGACGCCGCGACTAAGGAGGGCGGCATCGACATCGTCGGGGACCTGCGGTCCCTCAACGAGCTTCCGGAGGCCGTGCAGCGTGCGGACGCGGAGGTAGTCGTGTGCGGGCTGCCAGGGGCCGCGCTGCCGGGGCTCTTCGAGGAGGTGCTGACCAAGCACCCGCGCGCGACAGTCGTGGCGATCGAGGCCGACGGGCGGCACAGCGCGCTGTACCGGCTGCGGCCGCAGCGGTCGCCCCTCGGCGAGCTCTCGCCCCGGCAGCTCCTCGACGTCATCCGGGCCGCCGGTGCCTGCGGGGCGATCTAGACCTCGGTCTGGACCGCAGTTCCATCGAACGACTCATTCCCTCCGCGGTGCGCATCGCCCAGACTCGGCGCATGCAGAGGGTCCCCCAACGAGGAGCGTGACCAATGCCGGCTCTCGTCGTCCCAGGCGTCCGCGTGGAGGCGCGCTTCGATGTCCTGCCGCCCCTGCCCGCGCCCTCCGGCGTCGTCGGCGTCGTGGGCATCGTCGACCGGCCGCCGCCGGGCCTGCTGGCCGCCACGCGGGTGACGGAGCTCCGCGAGCTGCTCGGCCCCGGCACCGAGGCCTCCATGCCCGACGCTGTGAACGTGCTCGCCAACGGGGCGAGCGAGGTGGTCGTCTCCGCGGTGGACGGTGGCGCGCCGGCGTCCGTCGATCTCCTGAATGACGACGCTCAGCCCGCCGTCCGCCTGCGCGCGCGGGCGAACGGAACCTGGTCGGAGCGCGTGAACGTGGACGTGCGCGAGACCCGCGACGCCACCAACGCGGTGGTCCGCGTGGGGATCCGCCTGCTCGTGGGCGGAAGGACGGCCGAGGCCTTCGATGACCTCCAGGTTCGGCTGGGCGCCCCCGACGACCTGTTCGACATCGTCAACCGCCGGTCCCGGTTCGTGGTTGCGGTGGATCCCGGGCACGAGGACGCGGTGCCGAGCGAGGGCACGTTCGCGTTCGACGACGACGGGACGCCGATCGACATCACCGTCGGCGGGTCGCCGGACGACCTCCTCCAGGTGACGCCGGCCCAGGGCGCCGCATCGACCGGCCTCAGCTTCGAGATCGGGGTCGACGGCGAGGAGATCGAGGTCTCCGTCTTTCAGCGCGGGCTCCAAGAGCGCTTCCAGGAGCTCACGATGGATCCCGACAGCCCTCGCTACCTGCCCTTCGTGCTCGCGGGCCAGAGTCGGCTCCTGCGCGTCCG
>JBKGUS010000306.1:0-11061 GCA_046462295.1 Thermoleophilaceae bacterium
GCTTCGCCGTCGAAGACGCCGTCTCCGGCGTACAGGCCGCCAAAGCGGCCGAGATGGCGGTGATCGGACTGGCACGGGCCGGGGAAGCCGACGTCCTCACCGCCGCCGACGCCGACCTGGTCGTTGCAACGTTGGACGAGGTGGATCTCTCCGCCTTCTCCCTGGGCCGTCTGGCGAGGAGGGCGGGGTAATGTGTCAGCCTCCCCAGCTCGGGTCGTCGCTGCAATGTTCTCCTTCGTCGCCTCCGGTTCCTTCGCGATCCTCAGTCCGGTCCCTGTCTCGGAGGCGGACGACAAGCCGCGGACGCCTCGGCCGGCGTTCTCATGAGCGACGATCTCCGGGTGGTGGCGTTCGGGGGCGGCACTGGCCTACCGGTGCTCCTGCGGGGGCTGCGGGACAAGGCCGGCAGCGGCATCACGGCGGTCGTCACGGTCACGGATGACGGCGGATCGAGCGGGCGCCTCCGACAGGAGCTCGGCGTCGCGCCGCCGGGCGACGTAAGGAACTGCCTGGTGGCGCTGGCGGGCCGCAGGAGGCTGGCCGAGGTGTTCGACTACCGCTTCGAGGGTGGAGTCGATCTGCGCGACCACACGGTCGGGAACATCATCATCGCGGCGCTCACCGACATCTCGGGCGGCTTCTGCGAAGGCGTACAGCAGGCGGCGCGGCTGCTGAGAGTCATCGGCAGCGTCTACCCAGCGGCCACGGAGAGCCTCACGCTGGTGGTGCACTACGCCGACGGAACCGTCACCCGAGGCGAGTCCGCGATGCGCCAGCTCGGCCCGGCGGTCTCGAGAGTCGCCGTCGAGCCGGCGGGCGCCGCCGCGCCAGCGGACGTCATCAAGGCCATACACACCGCAAACGTCGCCGTCCTCGCGCCGGGAAGCCTGTTCACAAGCACGATTCCGGCGCTGCTCGGCGTGGGGGTTCGGGAGGCGCTGGCGAGCTTCAGGGGCCCGGTGGTGTACGCAGCCAACCTCATGACCCAGCCAGGCGAGACCGTGGGCTTCACGGTCTCCGACCACCTGCGAGCGATCATGGAACACCTGGGGACGGTGGTAACCGATGTCCTCGTCCCCTCGGAGCGGTTGCCACAGCGGGCGGTGTCCCGCTACCGCGCGGAGGGGGCCATGCCTGTGGAGATCGACCGCGCAGAGATCGAGCGCCTCGGCATCAGGATCCGGGAGGCGCGGTTGCTACCGAAGCGGATGAGCGCGCAGGTGCGACACGACCCCAACCGCTTGGCTCGAGCCGTCCGCCAGCTGGCCCGATCCGCCCGCGGTCAAGTGGTCAAGTCGCAGGCCTAGCGAGAGGGCCCGGCCGTCAGCCGTCCTTCCTGGCCAGGTCCTTCCTCGCCAGGCGGCCCTCGGAGAGCCCGTCGATGTCCACGTCGTCGAGGGTGGTCACCACCAGGTCGGCGCCGGCGTCGGCCAGGATGTCGGCATCCTCGGCCCGTGCCAGCCCGAGCGCGGCAAAGTCTCCCGCCTTGGCCGCCTGAACGCCCGAGACCGCGTCCTCCACCACGAAGCAGCTATCGGGGGGGACATCCAGCTCCTTCGCGCCGGTCAGGAAGATCTCCGGGTCCGGCTTGCCCCGGGGGAAGTCGCGACCCGAAATGTCGGCGTCGAAGAACTCGAGCAGGCTCAACCCCTCTGTCACGAAGTCGTAGTCGAGGCCCTCCTCCTCGGCGAATGTGTCGAGCCGGATCTGTCTCAGGAAGAGCCCGGCGTTCTTCGAGGACGAGGCGGCCGCCGTCGGAATCCCTGCGTTTCTCACCGCGAGAACGAATCGCAGAGCGTCCGGGTAGGCCTCGAACTCCCCGGCCTCGATCAGCTCGACCACCATCCGTTGCTTGCGGTCCGCATACTCCTCAGTCCGTCTCTCCGGGTCGGGAACCTCGAAGTAATCGATGACGGCGCGGGCGCCCTCCATGCGCGGCTTGCCGGACATGACCTGCTGGTAGACCTGAGGGGTGAACTTCTCGGGCGAGTACGTCGTCTGGTCCCGCACGTCACTCCATTCGCCCTCCATCATCTCCTGGAACGCCTCGCGCCACGCGCGCTCGTGAGGTGAGTCGACGAGCACTCCGTCGACGTCGAAAATGGCACCGCCGAAACCCTTCCCCATTGCTCCTCCTCTCGCTGCTTTCAGTCGCTAGGTGAGGGCGAACGTGGCGCTCTCACCGGCGGCCAGCTCGCGCGCCTCCTCTCCCCGGCCAACCTTGATCGGTCGAATGAAGGGGTCGCTCTCGGCGGCCACCGTCAGCTCGTTTCCCCTGAGTGTCACCTGGATCGGCATCCCCCGGAATCGCATCGGCAGCGACAGCCCGTCCAGTCGCTCGGTTTCCTTCGGGTCGAAGTAGAGGACGCCGTCGCGGACCTCGCTGCCCAGATAGGCGCGCTGGATGAGGTCGAGCGTCCCGGACATCACCCCCATGTGGATGCCCTCCTTGGTGGTGCCGCCCTGGACGTCCCCGACATCGCTCTCCAGCGCGACCATGAACCGCTCCCACGAGCCGTCCGGGTCGAGGTCGGCCATGACGGCGGCGTGCGCGATGAAGCTGAGCGTGGACCCGTGTGAGGTCCGGGCGTCGTAGTACTCGATGTTCTTCCGCGCGGTCTCGGGCGTGTACTCGTACCCGAGGCGCTCGAACAGCGCCCGCAGCTCATCCTCCGGGAAGAGGAAGAAGAGCATGACGGTGTCGGCCTGCTTCGCCAGCTTGTAGCGGTCGGGGTCGTCGCCCTCGGCGCGCAGGATCCGGTCGAGCCGCTGGACGTTGCCGTACTTCGCGCGGTAGGCCTCCCAGTCCAGCTCCTCGAGCTCCTCGTAACCCTCGAACTGGCTGATGATCCCGTCGCCGTGGAAGGGCACGAACATCTTCCGGCTCATGTCCTCCCATCTTTCGAGCTCGTTCTCACTCAGTCCGAGCTTGGCCGTAAGCGCCTCCCGGCGGCTCTCCGAGAGCAACCCGAGCACCTCCCGGGCGATCCCGGCGATCCAGGCCACCATCACGTTCGTGTAGGCGTTGTTGCGAAGGCCCCCCTCGTGCGAGTCGTGGTACTTCTCGTGGAACTCGTCCGGTCCCATCACGCCGTGGATCTCGTAGCGGCCACGCTCGGGGTTGAAGTGCGCGATCGAGGACCAGAAGCGGGCGATCTCGAGCATCATCTCGGCGCCGTGGTCCTGCATGAACCTCACGTCGCCGGTCGCCTGGTAGTAGTGCCAGATGTTGTAGAAGATCGCGGCGTTCACGTGCCGCTGGTTGTGGCTGAGGTCGGGCTCCCAGTGCCCCGAGAGGGGGTTCAGGTGCACGACCTGGGTCTCCTCCTTGCCGTCGCTGCCGCTCTGCCAGGGGTACATGGCGCCGCGGTAGCCGGCCTCCCGGGCCGCCGCCCGCGCCTCACCCAGGCGCCGGTAGCGGTATCTCAATAGTTGCCTGGTGATCTCCGGCAGCCGGAAGTTGAGGAACGGGTAGATGTAGAGCTCGTCCCAGAAGATGTGGCCGCGGTAAGCCTCGCCGTTCAGCCCGCGGGCGGGGACACCGGCGTCGTGCTCGACCGTATGCCGCGAGCACACCTGCAGGACGTGCGAGATGTGGAAGCGCAGCACCAGTTGGACCCGCTCCTGGCCCGGCAGGCTCAGGTCGCAGGTCCGCCATAGCTCGTCCCACGCCATGGCATGGCCCTGGAAGGCCTCGTCGAACGAGGGATAGCGCTGCACGCTCCCCCCGGCGCTCCCCAGCGGCTCGCTGATCGCCCGGTCCAGCGACGTGTAGAAGGCCACCATCTTCTCGACGCGGGCGTCGGCCCCCTCCGCGACGTCGAACGACAGCACCTGTTGGATGTAGTCCCCCGTCTGGTAGAGCTCGCGGTCCACGTCGATCTTCTCGCCGCCCTGGAACACCTGGGTGCGCGCCGCCTCGGCAACGTAGATGTTCGACTGGCGGGTCATGCACTTCAGCGCGATGACCTCCGGGCCGAACGTCCTGGGGGAGACCGGATCGAGGTGCCGGCCTTCGAGCTGCCGGTAGCGGGCGACTCCGCGGTTCGTGACCCGTCCGTCGAGTGCCGTCACCACCTCGACGCAGCCCGACCAGTTCTCCGGCGTGAGCGTCCACTCGATGCCGGCCTGGTGCATGCGGGCCATGCTCACGAAGCGCCTGCTCCGGAGGGTCGTCTCGCGCCCGGCTCGATCCCGGAAGCGCAGAAGGCGTGCCACGGTCGCGTTGCGGATGTCGAGCTCGTGGCGGTAGGAGAGAAGCTCGACGTTGCCGAGGCCGATCGGTTCCTCGCCCTCGATCCGCAGCTTCAGCACCAGCCAGTTGGGCAGGTTCACAAGGTCCTCGTTCAGGACCGGCCGGCCGCCCATGATCGTCGTCTCGCGGTTGTAGCCGCCGTGGGCGTAGGTGCCGGGGTAGTGGACGTCGTCGGCGTCCTGCCACTCGGCGGCACCGCGGGTGCAGAAGTAGCCGTTACCGGTCGAGGTGAGCGCCTCGCGCAGCCCCTCCTCGGCCGGCTCGAAGCTCTCGTAGGCGAGGGTGAACTGTGGGGCGGCAACGGTGGAATGCGCCACGACGAACCTCCTAGCGATGAGCGACGGTCAGCGTGCGAGCGTGTCCAAAAATCGCTCCACCTCCTCCGTCGAGTCGAGCACGAAGTGGGCGGCGGTCGTCCGACCGCCCACCTCCGGATCGTCGGCGCGGCCGACGAAGACCCCGATCCCCCTCCCGGACAGCGCCTCGAAGGCGTGCTCGTCCGTGATGTCGTCTCCGACGTAGAACGGCACCACGTCGTCGCGCTCAAGCTCGAGCGCGTCCAAGAGATAGAGCACCGCCTTGCCCTTGTCCCAGTCGAGCTTGGGTTGGAGCTCATAGACCTTTTTCCCGGGCGTGACCTTCAGCTCCTCGGCGTAACCCGCGAGCAGCCGCCCGACGACCGCCTCGACCGCGGGCCGCTCCTCCTCGCTTACGAGCCGGTAGTGGACGGCAACGGACGCCTTCTTGGGCTCGATGAGGGCGCCCTCGATCGGATCGAGCTCGTCCCGCAGCCGCGCGGTCACGCGCTCGAGCAGCTCCTCGGAGCCCGCCGCCGCCTGGTGCTCGATCGCGCCCCCCTCGGGGCTCCAGATGTCGAACCCGTGACTGCCTGCGACCACCAGATCGTCGACCCCCATCAGTGACTGCACGACGGGACGATCGCGGCCGCTGACAACGCAGACGGTGCAGCGACCCGCCAGCCCGCGCACCGCATCTCGCATGCTCTCGGAGATCACCGCATCCTCAGGGCGATCGACGATCGGCGTGAGGGTGCCGTCGTAGTCGAGGAACACGGCAGGCCGCCGTCCGGCCAGCCGCTCGCGGAGCCTCTCGTGATCCGCGAGCGCGTGCGGCAGGTCGGCAATGCTTGCACCCGCCTGCACTAGTCGCCCCAGCAGTTCCTCACGCCGAAGGCCTCGTCCTCGGACTCCACGCCCTCCACCGGGTCGGAGGTGATGAGCTCGACACCCGTGTCGAGGAAGCCGGACGGCGACGGGCCGCCGCGCACCGCCCCGGCGACCGCCTCCAGGCCCTCGCGCGCCATGTTCTCCGGGTACTGCTGCGAGGTGGCGTCAATCTTCCCCGGGCGGACACCGTCCTTGATCGCGTCGCAGCTGCCGTCGATCGAGACGATGATCACGTCGTCCTCGTCCCGGCCGGCGTCCTCCAGCGCGTCGATGGCCCCGAAGGCCGTCGGCTCGTTGATCGTGTAGACGACGTTGATGCCGGGGTCCTCATCAAGCAACTGCGCCATGGCCACCCGGGCCTTGTCCTCGTCGCCTTGGGCGTACGCCTGGCCCACGATCTGCGGATCGCCGTCCTGGATCCCGAAGCCGGTCAGAAACCCGTCGTGGCGCAGCTCGCCGACGGAGATGCCGGGCGCCAGGTCGAGCATCGCGATCCTGGGCTCGATGGCCTCCTCCTCGGCTTTCGCCTTCGCGTAGCGGCCGATAAGGTTGCCCGCCCGCAGGTTGTCGGTGGCGTAAAGCGCCTCCACGGCCGACGGCGGCTGGGTCGGAGTGTCGAGGGCGACCACGATCACGCCTGCTTCGCGGGTTCTCTCGATCGCGGGCACGATGGCCCGCGATCTGGCGGGCACGATCATGATGCCCTTCGCCCCCTCCCGGGTCATGTCCGCGAGCGCCCTCACCTGGCTCGCGTTGTCGACGTCGCTCTTGCCCGCCGCGGTGAGCAGGTTCACGTCGTTCTCGTCGGCGCTGTCCTCCGCGATCTCCCTCATCGTTACGAAGAAGGGGTTCTCCTCCTGCTTGGTGATGAGGCCGAGGGTGATCTCGTCCTCGCCTCCGCCGCACGCGGCCACCCCGAGGAAGAGCGCGACGGCGCCGCCCAACGCGACCATTCCGGGCAAAACGCGCCCGCGAGTCATCAGTGGGCGCCCTCCGCCACGAGCTCGCCGCCGCCGCCCCGCTGGGAGCGGAGGTCGAACAGCGCATAGCAGGCCACGAACGCCAGGCCGACCCCGGGCACAACGAAGGCCAGCGCCGCGCCCACCTCGTCCATGACCTTCCCCTGGAGCAGCGGCATGAGCGCCCCGCCGAGGATGGCCATCACCAGCCCGGCGGCCCCGAACTTGGTGTCCTCGCCTAGTCCCCGCAGGGCGACCCCGTAGATCGTCGGGAACATCAGCGACAGCGACAGCGAGATGCAGACGACCGCGATCAGCCCCACCATGTTCAGCGAGAACATCGCCACCAGGCAGAAGCCGACCCCGAGCGAGGCCATGAGGAACAGGAGCCCGGTGGGCTGGAAGATCCCGAGCAGCCAGGTCATCACGAACCGGGCGACGAGGAACAGGATCAGGCTGGCCTGCAGGTACCAGCCCGAGTCCTCCGCGGACACCCCGACGATGTCCTGCGCGTAGAGGATCGTGAACGTCCAGGCGCAGACCTGCGCCCCGACATTGAAGAACTGCGCGGCCACCCCGTAGCGGTAGTGGCGGTTGCGCCATAGGCGCCGGAGCGCCCCGCTCCTGGCCTCCCCCTCCCGCTCCTGGCTGCGCTCCCGGGGAGTGGATATCTTGCGGAACGCGATCAGCAGCCAGATCAGGACCAGCACGGCGGCGATCCCGAGGTAGGGGCCGAGTACCAGCGCGAGGTCGTCCTCCTGGCTCTGGCGCAGCTCGTCGGCGGTCATGATCGTCTTCGACGCCTCCGAGGTGAGCTCCGGCAGGATGAGCACGGCGCCGAGCAGAACCCCGATGTTTGCGCCCACCGGGTTGAACGCCTGGGCCAGATTGAGTCGCTGGGTGGCGCTCTCCTCGGGCCCCATCGCGATCACGAAGGGATTGGCTGACGTCTCGAGGATCGACATCCCGGCCGCCAGCACGAAGAGGGCGGCGAGGAAGGCCCCGTACTCGAGGACCTCGCCCGCCGGGACGAAGAGCAGCCCGCCGACCGCAGCCAGCCCAAGGCCGCTGAGCACACCGACCTTGTAGCCGAACCGCCGGTTGATCATGGCCGCCGGAATGGCAAGCGTGAAGTACGCGCCGTAGTAGGCGAACTGGACCAGCGCAGACTGGGTGTTCGACATGTCGAAGATGCTCCGGAACACGCCGACCACCACGTCGGTGAGGTTGGCCGCCGCCCCCCAGGCGGCGAAGCACAGGATCAGCAGGACGAACGGAATTACGAGGCCGGGGTAGACCAGCCCCGCCTTTGCCCGCCGAGGTTCCGGTACGGCCGATGCTGCAGCCTCCATCGGTATCTCTCCCTCGCCGACCTACACGCCCGGCTCGCAATGGGTAGCAGTCTCGACAACGTACCGAAAGGCACAAGGGTTCGCGGTGCGCGTGACACCGCCGCGGCGACACGGTTCGGGGAGCGCAGCCCGGCTCTACTTTTCGTCCATGAGACGGAGCTCCGAGGGCTCGCGCAGGAGGCCCTCCAGGATCTTGTTGCCCTCGGTGTTGTAGGGCTGTTGCATGTGCTCGTCCCACGCCACGCGGGAGCGGAACATCTCGAGCATCACCCAGCTTTCCGGGTCGTCCTGGGGCTGGACCAGATGCATGAAGACGCAGCCCGGCTCCTGAAGGCTGTTCCGGCGCATGGACTGAAGCTGCGCCTCGGCCTCCTCGAGCCGGTCCAGGCGCGGTCTGATCGTGACCACCAGGAAGAGCGGGCGTTCTTCGTCGCTCATGGGCTTCCCCTTTACCCGATTCCACAGGCGGCGGCGCAAGGCCGGCCGTCACAGCCAGCTGAAAGGGGTATTTTCTCGCAGGAAGAGGAGGAGGATCTCGCCATGGGCAAGATCGTGACGTTGGGCGAGGTGGTGGCCGACGTCTACCGGGAGCCGTCGCCGTCCGACGTGGAGCAGCCGTTCACCGCCCGGCCGGGCGGTGCGCCGGCGAACGTGGCGGTCGCCGCGGCGAGGCTCGGCGTGGAGTCGGGGTTCATCGGGAGGGTGGGCGACGACCTCTTCGGGGACTTCATCCTGAATGCCCTCGCGGCCTCGGGCGTGGACACCTCCGCGATCTTGCGCGACCCTCCGCCCACGCGCACGACGCTGGCGTTCGTCGAGGTGTCCGAGGACGGTGACCGGGAGTTCACCTTCTACCGCTCGGTGCCGGCCGCGGACGAGCTGCTCGCACCCGAGGACATCAAGCGCGAGAGCCTCTCGGGCGCGTCGTTTGCGAACTTCGGGAGCATCCCGCTGATCAAGGACCCGGTGCGCTCGGCGACGCGCAAGTTCGCCGAGCTCGCGAACGAGATGGATGTCGCCGTCGCCTTCGACGTCAACCTCCGCGCCAATCTCTGGGACAGCCTCGACACGTTCCGCGAGGCCGTCGACCCCCTGCTCGACCTCTCGACCGTCATCAAGCTCAGCGAAGAAGAACTCTCGCCGGTACTCGGGACCGAAGACCCGGGAGAGGCGGCCGATCGGCTGCTAGAGCGGGGGGCCTCGCTGGCGCTCGTCAGCATGGGAGGCGAAGGAGCGTTCTACGCGACTCGGACGTTCCGCGGAGAGGCACCGGCGTTCCCAATCGACAAGGTCGTGGACGCCACCGGGGCAGGGGACGCGTTCCTCGCGGGCACCCTGACACACCTCTCCGAGAAGCTGGGATGGCACGACGACGAGGCCTCCGTACGCGAGGCGGTGCGTAGCGGAACGGCGGCTGGCGCCCTGGCCTGCACGGAGTTCGGCGCGATGAAGGGCTTGCCCACGAGGGAGGAACTCGACCGGTTCATGGCCGTTCGGAGCTAGGGCAATCCCCTCGAGCGCCTGCAAGCAATCACCCTCGGGCGGTTGACTGACGGCGGTCTGGCCTGCATCACGTGCCGCCTACCTGACCAACGCGCTCTCCGCCACCGCCCGCGGCCACCCCGCCCCATCCCTGGTCTGAGCGTCAGCTGGAGGGAACTGAACGCTTACGAAAAACCGTCTTCCCTAGAGCCGTCCTGAAGTTCCCAGTAGACCGCTCCACTGAGCGCCCTGCGCGGGGCGTCTGATCGACCGAATGTTTGCGTCCGGGCTCTCCTCGTCGGGCGGGAGAAGAGTGCTCCCTTCGTCGAAAAGGAGAAGCGGGGGAGCGCTCGAGAGACGGTCGCCCTCGCCGGAGGACCGGGCGTGCGGCGTAGGGCGCTGCACGCCAAGGTGAGCGGGAAGGGCTGCCTGGACCGCTCGCGGCGGCAGCCGCGGCGGCTCGGCGGGCAGGCTCAGCGCTCGTAGCGGCCCATCAGCTCGGCGGTCACGAGCACGTGGCCGGCGAGGGCTTGGTCGAGCTGGTGCCGCCCGGCGCGGAAGCCGACATCGAGCTCGGCTTCGAGGGCGTGCAGCCGGAAGAAGTAGCGGTGTGCTCCGTGCCCGGGCGGCGGGCAGGGGCCGCTCCAGCCGCCGATGCCGAAGTCGTTGTGCCCCTCGGCGGGAGCCGACTGGCCCTCCGCCAGCCCGCCGGCCAGCGGGTCGATGTTCCAGGCGAGCCAGTGCGTGAAAGTGCCGACCGGCGCGTCCGGGTCGTCGACGATCAGCGCCAGCGCGCGTGTCCCCGCCGGCGGGTCGCTCCAGGAGAGCGCGGGGGAGACGTCCTCGCCCTCGCACGAGTGGCGGCGGGGGATCTCGCCGCCGTGCTGGAACGACTCGCTGCTGAGCGCGAACTCGCCCACGCGAACGAGCGTAGACCACCTCCAGAAGGCGGTCGAGGAACTGTCGCCTGTCGCGCAGCAGGTTCCCGCGCGCGAGGGCGTGCTGCATAGAGCGACGTGGAGCCGGGCACAGGTCCCCTGGGCGACACGTGAGGAGAAGTGGAGACCGGGTGAGGAGAGGTGGATCGTGAAAGACGACGGAGCGAGTCCAGTCGACCTGAAGAACGACGAGGCTTCCCCCTCCAAGCTGAAGCGCAAGGAGTACGAGCGGGAGCTCGCCAGGCTGCAGCTCGAGCTCGTGAAGCTGCAGCACTGGGTCAAGCACGCCGGCCTTCGCGTGGTGCTGGTCTTCGAGGGTCGTGACGCCGCCGGCAAGGGCGGCGTCATCAAGCGCATCGTCGAGCCGCTGAATCCCCGCGGCGCGACGATCGTCGCGCTCGGCACGCCGAGCGATCGGGAGAGGACCCAGTGGTACTTCCAGCGCTATATCGCGCACCTGCCGGCCGCCGGGGAGATCGTCCTGTTCGATCGCTCCTGGTACAACCGCGCCGGCGTCGAGCGGGTCATGGGCTTCTGCACCGACGAGGAGTATTGGGAGTTCATGCACAGCTGCCCGGAGCTCGAGCGCATGCTGATACGCGACGGAATCACCCTGCGGAAGTACTGGTTCTCGGTCAGTGACGCCGAGCAGGAGCGCCGCTTCCAGCAGCGCTCGTCGGATCCCACTCGCCGCTGGAAGCTCAGTCCGATGGACCTCAAGTCGCGCGATCTGTGGGTCGCGTACTCCCGGGCCAAGGACGAGATGTTCCGCTACACGCATACGCCCGAGGCGCCCTGGTACACGGTCGAGTCGGACGACAAGCGTCGTGCCCGTCTCAACTGCATCTCCCACCTCCTCGACACGATCGAGTACGAGGACGTGCTGCC
>JBKGUS010000307.1:0-4235 GCA_046462295.1 Thermoleophilaceae bacterium
GCGCGCCGAGCAGCTCTCCCGCGCGGTGCTTCCCGCATTCGAGTTCGCTCCGGGGGTGGAGCGCCTGCGCGGGCTGCGCTGAGCGCGACGCTCAGTGGCGGCTGGCGAGGGTAGGACTATCCAGGAGAGCGTCAACGGGGAGCGCTCGTCGCCGGCTGCTACCGCCACCATCCCGAACCGGCGCCGGCGGACCGGGGCCGCGCTCGTGACGCAGAGCCCCTTCGAGGCGGGCCGTAGAGCAGGGAATCAGGGTCGTCCACGCTTCATCTCGAGCGTCTCTGGCGATGCGGATGCAGATCAACTGGCCGGCGAGGCGCTGGCGAATGGTTCGGGCGGCCGTACGGTGTGGACGCCGTTGACCCGCGGTTTCTCCGTCTACGGGCTGAGGCAACTCCCGGACGTGGCTTCGCCTGCGCCTTTCGGTGCTGCGGAGGGTATGGTGACGACGTCGTCGACGCGAGGCTCGCGACGATCGATCGCGCGCCGTCCGGGCGGGTCTACAACGTCGGCGGGGGCAGCGAGGTCGCTCTGCTGGACTCGGTCGCGGTCACTTGAGGTCGGACGCCTCGCTCAAGCCCGCGACGCCGCGGGGGTAGAGGAAAGGCGACCCCAGGCGTGCGCGGCGGCCTACTGACCCCGCCTCGGGAGCATGAGCGCCCAGCGGGGCTCCACGCGGTGATCGCGATCCAAGCCTTCCGCCCTCACGTCGGAGGGGCCGAACTGCAGCTCGAGCGGCTCGTGCCGCACCTCGCCGATCGCGGGATCCGCACTGAGATCATTACGCGGGCTGTGAAGGGATGTCCGCGGCAGGAGCGCATCGTCGGCTCGGTGGTCCGCCGTACGCCGGCTGCGGGAGAGTCGCCGCTGGCCTCGATCGTCTACGTAGCCGTCGCGCTCGCCCGCATCCTGCGGCGCCGTTCGCAGATCGAGCTCGTACATGCGCACGGCGCCCTGTCGCCGGCCACCATCGCTCTTGGCGGGCGCCTGCTCGGGCTCCCCTGCCTGGTCACCGTCCTGGGTACCGGCCCTCAGGGCGACCTGGCGAGGCTTGCAAGGAAGCCGCTCGGACGGGTAAGGGCGCGGCTCCTGTTCCGGTGCGCCTGGTTCGCCGCGCTCAGCGCCGACGCAAGGGACGAGTTGATCGGGCACGGGGTGCCCGCCAAGCGCATTCTCGCGCTTCCGAACGGCGTCGATCTCGCGACCTATCGGCCCGCCCGGGCGCAGGAACGCGTCCAACTCCGTGACGAGCTCGGGCTACCACACCGCCGTTTCCTCGGGGCTTTCGTGGGCCGACTCCATCCTGTCAAGGACGTCGACACCCTGCTTGAGGCGACGGCACGCGTCTCCGAGCTGACACTCCTCGTCGTCGGCGACGGTCCGGATCGCGGTCGCCTTGGGGCGAAGACCGAGCAGCTGGGCATCGCTGGCAGGGTCAGATTCCTCGGACAGTCGTCGCGTGTGCCCGATCTCCTGCGCGCGTCGGACGCCTTCATGTTGTCCTCCCGCGGTGAAGGTATGTCGAACGCGCTCCTGGAGGCCATGGCGTGCGGTCTGCCGTGCTTGGCGAGCGGTACTGTCGGCGGCGCCAAGGAGCTTCTGGGCGAGGGCCGTGGCGTGCTTGTGGCCCCGGGGGATGTGGCCGCCTGGACCGCCGCTATCCGGCGCATCGCCGGCGACCCTGGCCTTCGGTCGGCGATGGGAAAAGCGGCCGCCGAGTTCGTCGCCGGCGCGCTGTCGCTGGAGGCCGCTGCCGAGCGGCTCGCTCACGCATACGCAAGCGTCGTCGGCGTGGCGGTGCGGGCAGCGTGAGCACTGCCAGTCGTCCTCCCGCCGTCCTTTACATCGTCTCCCACTTCCCTGCGGTCACCGAGACATTCGTCGTCAACGAGTGGCTCGCGCTCTCCGCACGCTTCCGGATGGAGCTCGTGGCCCTGCGCCGCAGCCGCGAGCCGCCCATCCATCCGCAGAGCCGACGCGCGATGAAGCGCGTGCGCTTCCTCGGCGTGCCGGGCGCACGCGTTGTCGCCGCTCACGCCGGCTGGATCGCCCGGCGTCCCGGCGCCTACCTCTCGGTCCTGATGGCCGTGCTGCGCGGCGCGATTCGACTCTCGCCCCTACAGGCGGCGAAGGAGGCCGCGGTCTTCCTTCAGGCCGCCCCACTCGCACGGACCGCGACGCGCGAGGGGGTCGCTCACGTCCACGCACATTTCGCCAACCATCCCGCGACAGCGGCTTGGATCGTGCATCGTCTCACCGGCATCCCGTTCAGCTTCACCGCCCATGCCAACGACCTGTTCGTGAGTCCGTCGCTGATCCAGCGCAAGGCCGAGGACGCGCGCTTTGTGATCGCGATCTCGGAATACAACCGGCGCGTCCTGCTCGATCTATGCCCGTCCGCTAGACGTGTGGACGTCATCCACTGCGGCGTCGACATCGAGCGGTACGCGTGGCGAGGCCTGGACGATCGCGATCGCGACCGGGCCCTGTGCGTGGCGAGCCTGTCATTGAAGAAGGGCCATGCCTACCTGATCGAGGCTCTCGTGCCCCTCGCCGAGCGCCGGCCCGCCATCGTCGTCGAGCTCGTGGGCGACGGGCCCGAGCGGGACCGAATCCTCCGGCGCGCACGCGATCTCGGCGTCGCCGAGCACGTGCGCCTGCTTGGAGCGCGGTCGTCAGAGGACGTTCGCGCGAAGCTGGCCGAGGCCAGCGTCTTCGCGCTTCCGTCCGTGCGGCTGCCCAGCGGCAGGATGGAGGGCATCCCCGTCGCGCTGATGGAGGCGATGGCCAGCGGCGTGCCGGTCGTCGCGACCAGACTCTCGGGCATCCCGGAATTGGTCCAGGACGGCGTCACCGGTCTACTGGTCGAGCCTGGGGATTCCCATGGCCTCGCGGCCGCCATGGCGGCCGCCCTCGAGGACGACACGCTCGCCGCCGGGCTGGCGCTGCGGGCGCGCGAGCTCGTCGAGCGCTCGTTCAGCCTGACCCGCGAGGCGCAGCGGCTGGGCGACCTCTTCGCCGAGTCGATCGCCCAAGGGAAGATCTAGACGCTTGGCTACTTGACGGCCGCGACGCGGTTGCCGAGGACCCGGGTCGGCGAGGGCCGGCGGGTGCCGCCTGTACCAGAGCCGTGACGGTTGTTCCCCGGAGCGTGAGGAACGTGCGCACCTCCCTGAAGGCGGCTTCGCCCATCGGGATTGCGAGCTCCTGATTCGTGTACGCCTTGAGGTTGAGCCCAGTGGGCCACCGGGTCGACGTACCCCAAGATGCTGTGCCGCGGAAGCCGTGATCTCCTCCGATACATCGAGCGGATACACCTTGCCGGCCCGGGTGGTCAGGGACCCTGGGAAAGAGCTCGGCATAGACCTCGGACTAGAGGCGCCCGCTCGTGGGGGTCGAGCGCCGCAGTCGATAGGAGAGGCGCCGCTCGACCTCGTGGTGGTCACGCAGCTGCTCCGGCCTCCGGACGGGCTGGACGCCCACGACGATGCTCCGCGGCCCGCCTCAGCCCGCGGTAGACCTAGTCGGGTCACCGCTCGGTTCGTGCGTCGTGACCCTGGCTCGGGATCGGCGGCGCTCGCGCGCTCGGTAGCGGGCTACGAGCAGCGCTCCCACAGGGCCGCGCGGCACGAGCCATGTGCGATCCCAGCGGTCGTGCGCACCAAAGCGGTACTTGTACGGCTCCGCGCCACGGAGGAAGTCGAAGCTCCGCGCGCCACCGGCGGCGGCGAACTCGAGCGCGTGCAGGATGAGGACGTTGCCGAGACCGTGGCGCGCGTACCTGCGGTCCCAACCTGACTGGTAGGCGGCGAACGTATCACGCCACCAGAACCCGTAGAGGACCCCAGCGATCGACCCACCGCGACGCGCCACCACGGCGGCCGGCCCCCGGCCGGGACCCGCGCGCTCGGCGAGCTGGCTGTAGAACGCAAGCTGGTGGATGCCGAAGGCTCCGCCGCCCCGACCTGTCCGGCCCTGAGCGTGCAGCTCGAAGAGCGCCATGAGGAGCCGCTCGTCGACATGCCCCGGCGGCATCCAATCGAAACTCACCCCTTCGCGAGCCAGCCGTCGCGTGAAGCGCCGCAGCTGGCGGACGAACCCGCGGGAGGGGCCGCCGGGCACGCCCTCGAGTGGCAGCGCCACGCGAGGGCACGCTGTCGCGTCGACGATTCGCGCGCCCGGCGGAAGAACCGCTGAAGGCCAGTCCCGATCTGCGCTGCGCACGAGCAGCGCCGAGC
>JBKGUS010000308.1:0-14640 GCA_046462295.1 Thermoleophilaceae bacterium
GCCGGCACGCGCTGGCAGGCGGAGGCCGTCTCGACGAGCGGCTACGCCGTGCGGCACGTCCCGGGGCTCTAGCCCATGTAGGGCGGCGCCTCGCCCCAGCCCCAGCGCGGGACCGGCGCGGCCCTGGCCGCTCGTGTCGAAGCGCAGGCCGGCCACGACCATGAACACGTGGCCGCTGTTGGCGTAGATCGTGATCCAGCGGCCCGGCCCCGGCGCCCCGTAGCCGGCCAGGAGACCGGACGTGAGTGGCCGGTCGAGCAGCCCCGCGCCCGCCAGGGCGAAGGACACCGAGCCCGAGCAGTCGTAGCCGTTGTCCCGCCAGGCCCCGTGCCCGCCGCCCCACTTGTAGGGGAACTTCGCGATCTGATTGGCGGCGAGGATCACGCGCTTCACGACGTCGGGCGCGTTGTCGGGCGCCTGCGCGGTGCCGTCCGGCAGCACTCGCGCCCGCGGGCCCGTGGGGAGGTAGGCGGTCGTGTTGAGGAACCGCTTGAAGCGGCTGAGGGCCGCCCGCGCCTCGCGCAGCTCGGCCCGCACCTCGGCGTCCGTGGGGGCGCCCGGGCTGGGAGCGTCGTCGGACGGATCGATCCCGGACAGGTCGGGCTCGGCTCCCGCCCCCTCCAGCTCGACCACGCGGGCCTTCGAGCGCTGCGCCGGCCCCTCGCCGTCGCCTCGAGTGGCGTGGGCGCGGGCGGCGGCCTCGGGCGTCAGGACGACCTCGTCGGCGGCATCCGGGCCGCCGCGATCAGCCTCCTCCCCGCCATCCCTGCCGCAGCCCGCCAGCGCCAGCAGGCAGCCGGCGACGGTCAGCCAGCGGGTGGCCGTTGCGGCTCGGACTGGTGGCGTGACTTCCATTCCTCGTATGGCATTCCGTAGACGATCTCCCGGGCCTCCGCGTCGGGGAGGTCGATCCCCCGCTCCTCCGCCGCCTCGCGATACCAGCGCGACAGGCAGTTGCGACAGAACCCGGCCAGCTCCATCAGGTCGATGTTCTGTACGTCGGCTCTTTCCCGCAAATGCTGAACGAGACGCCTGAAAGCAGCGGCCTCCAGCTCGGTGCGCGTGTACTCCTCCATCGATCTGGAACGATAAAGACGATGACCGACCGAGAACCCCGGCAGCCTCAGCCGCCCGCCGACCCGAGCGGGATCGAGGAGCCGCACGACGTACTGGCGGCCGACGAGTTCAGCATCGGCACTCGCGACGAGCGCCTCCCGCCCGACCCGACCGGCATCCAGGAGCCCCACGACGTGCTCGCGGCCGAGGAGTTCGCGATGCCCGCCGGCGCCGAGCCGCACGCCGACGGCTCCCGCCCGGACCCGCGCACTCTCGTCCCGCTGGTGCTCCTGGCCGCGCTCGTGGCGTTCCTGCTGCTGCGCCGCCGCGCCTGACGTGGCAGAGCTCTCACAGGAGAACCGGATCGAGGTCACCGTCGACCGGACGCTTTGCATCGGCTCGGGCGACTGCGTGGACACCGCCCCGGACGTCTTCCAGCTCGACGACGAGGACAAGGCCGTGGTGGTGGACCCGGACGGCGCCCCGCTCGACGACGTGCTGACCGCCGCGGGCAACTGCCCGGTCAGCGCGATCTTCGTCGTGGGCGAGAGCGGCGACCTGTATCCCTAGCGCCCCGTCATCCAGGGTTCAGAACTCCTGACACCGCATGTGGCCTTACTTCTTCTGGAAGAAGGCGAGCTTGTAGCCGTCGGGGTCGCGCAGCACGAACTCCCGGTTGCCCGACGCCCGGACCTCCGGCTCGCCGTCCGGCTTCATGCCTTCAGCGACCACCGCGTTGTGGAACTCCTCGAGGTCGTCGACCTTGACGTAGAGGAACATGCCCGCTCCTTTGTCCGGAAGCTCTGCCTCCTTACGCAGTTCGGCGTCGTCCTCGCGATCCTGCGCGATGAAGGTGACGAAGAACCAGTTCACGTAGAACGTCGCGCGGTGCGGTTCCTCCTTGCCTCGCCGGAAGCCGAGTGATTCGTAGAACTGGGCCGTCTTCGACAGGTCCTTCACGTAACACGTGATGCCGGAGATGCTGTTCGGCTTCATTTCGTTCTCCTTTCCGACGCCGGGTGCCTCAGCGCTTCGGCACTTCGAACACTTCGATCACCCATTCGCCGAGCGACAGCAGCGGGTGGTCGCGCAGCAGGTCGATCGCCTCGCTTCTGTCCTCGGCCTGAATGAGGCCGTAGCCCCTCAGGCCGGTCGCGTCGTCGCTCGTCGATCCGTCGGGGTGCAGGACAACCCCATCCTTCATCGGCGAGCCGACATCGACGAGCGCGTCGCCGATCCGGTCGAACCACTCAGGCCAGCCTTCGTGTGTTGCGTCCGGGGGTGTGGGCGGACCCTTGTAGAGCACCAGGAAGCGCTTCATTTCTGATCTCCCGTCGGATCGGGTGCGATCTGCGCTCCGTCTCAGCGCTCGGCCGCCTCGTAGGTGAGCGAGACGACGCCGTTGTCATACGCACGGCATTCGGTGAGCTTCAGGGCACCGAGCGCCTCGCCGTTCTCGAACAGCCGATGGCCTGATCCGACCACGACCGGATGCAGAAAGAGCCGCAGCTCATCGACGAGTACCGCGCCGAGCAGCGAGCGCAGCAATGTGGCGCTTCCGTTGAGCGTAATGGCCTCACCGTCCTCTTGCTTGAGCCGCGAGACCGCCTCGCTGACGTCGCCCTCCAGTACCGTCGTGTTCTGCCATCCGGGCGATTCGACGGTCGTCGACGCGACGTACTTTCGGGTGTTGTTCATCCAGTCGGCATTCGGGACGTCGCTCCCCCGCTGGGGCCAGGAGGCGGCGAAGATCTCGTAGGTCCGCCGGCCCAATAGCAGAGCATCCGAGCCGGCGTAGCCAGAGGTCTGCTCCTCGAACATCTGCTCGTCGGGCATGACCCAGTTCTCGGGCGCTTCGACCACGCCGTCGAGAGTCACGTACTGCCAAGCCTTCAGCTTCCGCATGGGGACCTCCTCTGTGTGGTGACTTGATCAAAACGCCGCGAGGCGGCATCCCCGCTGTGAGGCCCCCTGCAGGTCTCCTCCCGGGCCACGAGGCGCGCAACCTAAGAATGGTGATCCCGCAAGTCAAGGCTTTTGAGGATCTCCTAATCCTCGGCATAGAGGTCCAGCAACGCCGTTCCGCGCGGGGTTCGCTCGACGACGACATGGCGCCCGCGACGCTTGCGGATCACGAGGCCTGCAGCCTCCAATCGGCTGAGGTGATGCGTCGCCCCGGCCGGGACCATGTGTAGCGTCTCGGCGATCTGACCCGGCCGCTGCGGCACATCAAGGCGCCAGAGGATGCGCGCCCGCTGCCAACCGAGCAGCGCCCCGAAGGAGCTCGGCGGGTCATCCGCCATGGGCCCGTCGGATGAGCCGGCCGGGAACGTCAACTCCAACGGCCGCGCCGCTCCCCTCAACGGGGAACGAGCCGGGCCGCCCCTTCATGGTCAGCCGGCGGGCGACGATGGAGCTCACCGCGGGCAGCCATCTGCGCTCGCCACCGCAGAACTCGGGAGACGTTAAGACCGTGCTCACCGTCCATGGCAGGCAACGTAGGATGGAGCTTGGCATAAGTCAAAGACAGGCCGGTTATGCTCTTCAGAAGCTCTCGTTATGGACCTCAGGCAGCTCTCCTACTTCGTTGCGGTGGCCGAGGAGGAACAGTTCACACGGGCCGCGGCCCGTCTCTCGGTGGCGCAACCGGCGGTCAGCGCGCAGATCCGGCGCCTCGAACGGGAGCTCGGCGAGCCGCTCTTTCACCGTGATCAACGCGGGGTCAGGCCAACCGCGGCCGGCGAGGCGCTTCTGCCGCACGCCCGTGCGGCTCTCGCCGCGGCCGAGCGGGGCCGCGACACGATCGCCTCCCTGCGCGGCGTGCTGCACGGAAGGCTGAGGGTCGGGATCGCCGGACCCGTCGACCACCGTCTCGCCGAGGCACTGGGCGCCTTCCATCGCGCCCACCCGGCGGTCGAAATCGCTGTTACACAGGGGCACAACGAACCGGTCTTGGCAGGAGTGGCCAACGGCGACTTCGACGCGGCGGTGGTCGGGATCGGCGCGCAGCCGCTCCCGCCCCAGGTTCGGGCCCGCGTGGTGGCCACTGAGCCACTGGTACTCGCTGTTCGCCGCGAACATCCGCTCAGCGGTCGCCGACGCGTCACCCTTGCCGAGCTGCGCGACCACCCGATGATCACCCTTGTGCGCGGCAGTGGCCTTCGCACGGTGCTCGAGAACGCCTGCCGCGACGCGGGCTTCCTCCCCCAGATCACGGCAGAGGCCGGCGATCTCGCCTCCCTGGTCCAGCTGGCCGCTGAAGGGCTCGGAGTAGCAGCACTTCCCAGGTCCGCGACGGATGAAGCCGACGTCGCCATCGTCAGGATCGTCCGCCCAAGCATGCGCCGACGTACGGCCCTCGCGTGGAACGAAGTCGCCACATCGCCGGCGGGGCAAGCGTTCCTGGATCTCGCCAATCGCCGCTTCCGCACCGAACGCCATGGATGAGTACGCCGACGGCTACTCCCGCCGGGCGGCACACTTCAACTCGTGCTCGACGAGCGCCGCGCGGGCGGGTCGCTCGTCACGGCAATCCGAACCGAGAGGTCTCACGCCGGCGGTTGGACTGACGCTCCCGCTCCGTCGGATCCCGAGCTAGTCGAGGTCGGCCCGCCAGAACGAGGTGCGCTTCCGCGCGCCCGGCCACGACAGCCCGAAGTGGATGTGGTCGCGGTGGGCCGTGGTGCGATCCACGCGCTTGCGCGGCTTCCCCTTCTCGGTGAAGCAGGCCGAGTAGGGCTCCATGCGCTCGCTTCCGGACCACCACGAGCGGCAGTTCCAGATGATCTCCTGGATGCCCATGCGGCGGGCGAGGGCGTGCGGATTGCCTGCGGTATCGGTGGCGAGCAGCCGATCGATGAGCCGCCGGGCCTCACCCTGTCCGCGGGCCGCGAGGAGTCGAGATGCCAGTCCACCGCACGGCCCTCGGCGTGCAGCGAGGCGCGGCCCTTCCCCCACAGCTCGCAGCGCAGGATGCCCCACGAGACGCCACCGGCGTTCCGCTCGAGCCACTCCACCAGCGCCAGCGCCCCGGGCGTTGGGCGCTTGCGGCACTCCGTCGCCTGGTCGTAGGCGTAGTCGTCGATCCCGGGCGGCTCGTCGGATGCCGAGACCGCCGGGGCCACGAGCAGGCAGCAGAGGACGACCAGCGCGGGGAGGCGAGCGAGCACCTCCCCAGTATCGGCCGGTCAGGCCGAGGGCTTAGCGCTTGCCTCTTCCGTAGACGAGCCGCAGCAGCCGCTCGAGCAGCTTCGTGGTGCGGGCCTTGTACGGGAACATGTGCAGGTCGCGCTTCGGCGCGAACCGCGTGACGAGCAGCGCCTGCCGCTTCGTGTACTTGCGGATCCCGTCCGCGCCGTGGCGCGAGCCCAGGCCGGATTCCTTCCATCCGCCCATCGGCAGCTCGAGCGCGACGTAGTTGATCTGGGCGTCGTTCACGGTCACCACGCCGGCCTCGATCATCCGCGCCAGGCGCTCTCCCTTCGCGACGTCCTTCGTCCACACCGACGCCTGCAGGCCGTACTGGGACTCATTCGCCAGGCGCACCGCCTCCTCGGCGTCGCGCACCTTCATGACGGGCAGCGTCGGCCCGAAGGTCTCCTCCCTCATGCACTCCATCGTGTGGTCCACGTCCACGAGGAGCGTGGGCTCGTAGAAGTCGCCCGGCCCGTCGCCGCGCTTTCCGCCCACGAGCGCCCGCGCGCCCTTCGCGACGGCGTCCCGCACGTGCTCGTCGATCAGGTCCATCTGCGGCGGCGAGGTGATGGCGCCGATCTCGACCGACCCGGGCCCGCCGGGCACGCCCTGGCGCAGCCCGCGCATCTTCTGCTCGACCCTGCCGACGAACTCGTCGTAGATCGGCTCCTCCACGTAGACGCGCTCCACCGAGATGCAGGTCTGGCCGCCGTTCTGCATCGAGTAGTGGACCGCCGCGTTGGCGGCACGCTCGAGGTCCGCGTCGGCGAGCACGAGCATCGGGTCCTTGCCGCCAAGCTCGAGCCCCACCGGCGTGAGCGTCCGGGAGGCCCGCTCCATCACCTTCTTGCCGACCTCGGTGGATCCGGTGAACATGACGTAGTCAACGTGGTCGATCAGCGCGGCGCCCACCTCGCCGCTGCCGGTGGCGACGATGAACACGTCCTCCGGCAGCCCGCACTCGCGCAGCCCCTCGGCCATGAAAAGCGAGGTGAGTGGCGTGAGGCTGGCCGGCTTCAGCACGCACGAGTTGCCTGCGGCGAGCGCCGGGATGCAGTCGCCAAACGAGTTGGTGAGCGGATAGTTCCAGGGGCCGATCACGCCCGCCACGCCGACCGGCGCGTAGCGCACCACGAGCTTGCGGCCCATCACGAACGGCGAGGAGGAGCGGATCCGCTCGTCCTCGAGGTACTTGGGCGCGTGCTTCGCCCAGTGGCCGAAGGCGCCGGCCGTGTATGCGACCTCCGCCAGCAGGGCGTCCTCGTAGGCCTTGCCGTTCTCGGAGACGATCGTCTGCGCGATCCGGTCGGCGTTCTCGAGCACCCACTTCTGGGCGCGCCGCAGGATCCGGCCGCGGCCCTCGAAGCCGAGCGCCTCCCAGCCGGGCTGCGCCGCCCGCGCGCGGGCCACCACGCCCGCCACCTCGTCAACGGACAGGGCAGGGACCGACGCGATGACCTGGCCCGTGGCCGGGTTTTGAACCTCGATCTGCCGGGTCGCCGTCTCCAACACGTGGTCCTCCTCGTTCTTGGCTGGCCGGCCAACCCTACCGGCCGGGCGCCCGCCCGAACGTGCGGGCGTGGGTCGTGACGGCGGCGGCGCGTCAGCCGAAGGTGAAGGCGTAGCCGGTCACGCCGGCCGGGACGCGCAGCATCAGGCGGCGGTCCTCCACGCGCGGGAGCGAGACCAGCCGGTAGAGGCGCTCCTCGCGCACGGTAACGCGGCCGCCGCGGGTGTCCTCCCCGGCCTCGGCGTCGCCCACCGGGCGCCCGTCGAGGAATACCCGCACGTCGCGCGGCCGCCCGCCCTTCGAGCTCAGCACGAGAAAGACCTTCCGCGCGGTGACCCGCGCCTCGATGCGCGCGTCGCGCACCGCGGTGGCCGACTCCTGCCCGACGTACCAAGCGCCGGACAGGGCGAAGCTGACCGGCCGCAGCTCGTCCGGAGCCTCATAGATGCCGTACCCGGGCCGCGGCGGGCCGGGCGCGAAGCCCTCCGCGCGCTCGTGGCCGAGGTAGGTCTCGGGGGTGACGAGCTCCGGATCGGCGGTCTCCACCCTCGCCTTCGCCGGCGGGCCGAGCCGGTCCTGCCCCGCCTCCGCGAGCAGGGCCCGGACCGCCGCCTCCGTCTCCACGTAGGCGCCCTCGCCGAAGTGCGCGTAGCGCACCCGACCGCGGGCGTCGATCAGGTACTTGGCCGGCCAATAGCGGTTACCCCAGGCATTCCAGGTGGCGAATTCGTTGTCCTGCGCGACCGGGTAGCGGATCCTGTTGGCGGCGATCGCCTCGCGCACGTTCTCGGCGTCGCGCTCGAACACGAACTCGGGCGTGTGCACGCCCACGACCGTCAGTCCTCGGTCGCGGTAGCGGCCGTCCCACGCCCGGAGGTACGGGAGCGTGCGGATGCAGTTGATGCAGGTGTAGGTCCAGAAGTCGATCAGCACCACGCGGCCACGCAGGCCGTCGAGGCGCAGCGGGGCGTTCGCGGGCGTGTTGAACCAGCGGTCGTTGCCGGTGAAGTCCGGCGCGCTGCCCAGCACGGGCAGCCCGGCCATGCGCGGCTGCTTGGCCGCGGTCTCCTCGAAGCGCGCCCGCCCGCGCAGGTCCGCTAGACGCTCCTCCACCGCGTCCGAGCGCTCGAGCGCGCGCGTCGGGTTGACCACCACCTCGGGGAAGTCGTCGGCGAGCGCCGTCTGGAAGCGGACGTCGAGGTCCGTCGCGACAGCCACGGCGGTCGCGACCATCACCGTGCCGAGCACCCGCTGCACGGCGGGGCCGCGCCCCGCCGCGCGCAGCCGGTCGAGCAGCCGCCGCCCGCCGTAGGCGATCAGCAGGAGCACGAGCGCCGACCCGGCGGCGTACCCCAGCGCCACCGCCACCAGCTCACCCGACGCTCCCTGCGTGGCGGACACCGACACCACCGCGGCGAGGATCGGGCCGGCGCAGGGGGCGTAGACGAACCCGAGCCCGGCGCCCACCAGGAGCCCGGACCAGAAGCCCTCGCCGCGGCCGCGCGGGCCGAAGCGGGCCAGCCGCGACAGCGGCGACTCCATGCGCGCGGCGACCGACGGCACGAGCAGCACGACCCCGAAGCCGAACAGCACCACAACCGCGAGCGTGCGCACCGTCCCGCCCGGCAGGCCGACGCCGTCCACCAGCGACGCCAGCGCCACGATCGCGATGGTGAAGGTGGCGGTCAGCCCGGCGATGACGCCCAGCGGCCGGCGGCGACCGCCGCTGCCGGCCGAGGCGAGCACCGCCGGCAGCACCGGCAGGACGCAGGGCGACAGCGCGGTGCCCCCGCCGGCCAGGAAGGCGAACAGGACGAGCAGGATCACCCGCCTACCGTCCGCGCGGGCGGGTGGAAGTTACGAGCCGGCCGCGTCGAGCGCCTCGTCAAGCGTCTCGTGCACCGGAGCGGCCTGGTCGAATTCGACCAGCTGCAGCACGCGCGAGACGGGCCCGCCGGAGCGCGCCACCACGCGCAGCTCCTGGCGCCGGCTGCCGAGCCTGCGGGCGAGGCCGAAGAGCATCGCGATGCCGCTCGAGTCGATGAAGTCGAGGCCGGTGAAGTCGACCACCATGCCGCGGGCCGAGATCGGCACGGCGTCGTGGATCCGGTCGCCCATTCCCGGCGCGCTGGCGATGTCGAGCTCGCCGGTCAGACGCGCGACCACGACCTCACCGCGCTCTTCGATCTCGAGTTCGACCAGCTCCGTCACCCAGGCCCTCCCTTCCAGTCGAGTCCAGCCCTTGCAGCCTCCGTCCGAGCCTCACCGTCGTCCCTTCCGGCGTCGGCGTCACCTCAACGCTATCCATCAACGCGCGCATCAACGACAGTCCACGCCCCTGGTCGCCCGTCCGAGGGGTACGCCAGACCCCGTAGTCGCGGATCGTGAGCTGCACGGCGCCGTCCTTCATGCTGCCGCTCACCTCGAACGGGGCGCCCCCGCCTGACCCGGCGTGCTCGATGGCGTTGGTCGCGGCCTCGCCGCAGGCGGTCACGATCTCCGCGATCTCCTGCTCGTCGCCGCCCACGTACCGCAGCCAGCGCCGCAGCACCGCGCGCATCGACGCGAGCGCCTCCGGCGTGGTCGGGAACTGGACCGCGAAGCGATCCGTCATGGGGATGGTGCGGAGCGTCAGCAGGGCCACGTCATCGGGCGTGCCTCCGTCCGGCACCAGTTCGCGCAGCACGTGGTCGCACAGCTGCTCGGGCTCGATGGGGGCGGCGCCAACCACCTCCGCCAGGCGCCCGAGACCGTGGTCGATGTTCTCGCCGGGCCGCTCGACTAGGCCGTCGGTGTAGAGCACCACGGTGCCTCCGGGATCCATCGGCGCGGCGACCTCCTCGAAGTCCGGAAAGGGCAGCACGCCGAGCGGCACCGAGCTGCCGCCCTCGAGATAGCGGGGGCGCTCGTCGCCGTTCAGGAGCAGCGGCGGCGGGTGGCCCGCATTGACCCATCGGACCTCTCCCTCGACCGCGTCGACCACGAGGTAGATCAGCGTGGCCATCTGGCTCTCCTCGGCCTCGGTCCAGATCAGGCGGTTGAGCTGCTCGAGCACGCGGGCGGGCGCGTGGCCCTCGAGCGCGTAGGCGCGCAGCGCGCTCCGCAGCCGGCCCACCATCGACGCCGCCGCCAGCCCCTTGCCCGCCACGTCGCCCATCACGAGCCCCACGCCGCCGCCCGGTACCGGCAGCACGTCGTACCAGTCGCCGCCCACCTCGGCCTCCTCCGCGGCGGGCAGGTAGCGCGCCGCCACCGCCAGACCGGGGAGGTGCGGCAGGTGCTCGGGCAGCAGGCTGCGCTGGAGCATCTCGGCGATGCGGTGCTCGCGCTCGTATACGCGCGCGTGGTCGATGGCCAGCGCCACCCGGTCCGCCGCCAGGCGCAGGATGCTGAGGTCGTCCGCGGTGAACCGGCGTGGCGGCGCCGCGGACGCCACGACCACGCCGCCCACCTGGCCCTCCGCGAGGAGCGGCACGCCGATCAGCGACGCCACCTGCTCCGCCGTCGGGTCCTGCACGAGTAGGGGCTCGCGCGCCTCCGCCACGCGGGCGGCGAAGGACTCGCCCGTGAACGGCGCTGCCGGGCTCGAGTCGGAGGCCGCCCGGAGCACGAGCTGCTCGCCCTCCTCCACGAGGTGGATCGACGCGGCGTCGGCCTGGAGCACGCCGCGGACGCGGGCCACGAGGTCGGACAGGATGTCGTCGAGCGTCCTGTGGGCGAGCGCGGCGTCCACGAGCAGCTGCATGCCGCTCACGAGCTCGGCCACCCGCTCGGCCTCCTCTCGCGCCGCCTGCTCGCGCATCAGCGCCTCGCGCTCCTCCTGCCGGCGGCGGCGATCGGTGAGGTCGCGGATGAACCCCGAGACGAGGATCTCTCCCTGCACATCGATCTTCGACACGGTCGACTCTGCCGGGAAGCGCGTTCCGTCGCGCCTCTGGAGCTCGACTTCGTACGTCTCGGTGGCGACGGGGTCGGGGCTCTCGACCAGCGCCATGCGCCGGGAGTCGTGGCGGTCGCGCAGCTCGGGAGGCGTCACCAGCGCGCGGAACGGCTTGCCGATCGCCTCGCGCGCGGGCCAGCCGAACATCCGCTCCGCGGCGAGGTTCCAGGTGCGGATGATCCCGTCACGGTCGAGCGTGACGAACGCGTCGGGCGACTTGTCCAGCGCGAGCCGCGTGCGCGCCTCGCTCTGGCTCAGCTTGCGCGCGCTCTCCAAGGCCTCGACCTGCCGCGCGCGCAGGCGGTCGAGCATGCGCGAGATGAGCAGCCCCGCGATCAGCGGCGTGCCCACCGCGAGCAGCCACCGGATGGCCGGGGTGTTGGGGTCCTGGATCGCCAGCACGATCGCGTAGGCGAAGCCGATGAAGACCAGGTGGGCGAACGCCTGGCCCAGGGGGAAGAAGTAGAACGCGTAGAGCGCGGTCCACGTATAGAGCAGCGGGTAGAGCGTGGACATCCCCGTGTAGTAGTTCGCGAAGCTGAGGATCGTGGAGCCGGCGGCGAGGACGAGGTGGAGCTGCCACTCGCTGACGCGCTCGGCCTGGACGTAGATAAGCGCCGCCAGGGCGATCGCGATCGCCGCGAGGATGTACAGCTGCAGGTCCTGGACTCCCTCGTCGTGGGGCAGGACGAGCGTCAGCAGCCCGAGGAACGCACCCGCGACGAACAGGTAGGCGAGCGACCTCGCCTTGACGCCCACATCGAACAGCTCGGGCAACGGCCTCACCGAATCGGAAAGCCTACGCCTCCAGTCCGCCCCCGCGAGCCGATAGCCGCGCGAGCGCCTCATGGCACTCGACGACCCGGCGCTTGACGGGGTCCTCGTCGGCGCGGTCGTGGACGAGGTCCCAGGTCTTGTCGGCTACGTCGCGGGCGGTCTCGGGCGTCGCCTTGGCGCAGAGCATGTCCACGAGCTTCAGCTCGAACGCCTGGAGCTGGTCGGCGGGGTTGCCCGGGGCCATGCGCGGCAGCGGCTCGTCGGTCTCTTCACGCCACATCTGTGTGGCCATCACGAGACGGTTGCGCAGCTGCATCTGGTCCACGGCGACGGGAGGCTACCGCGCGCGGCGCGAGAGCCTGCGCAGGAGCGGCAGCGGGTCGAGCGGCTTCCCGGTCGTGCCGCGTCCGACTCGCATCTCCAGGTGGAGGTGGTCGCCCCAGCAGGAGCCGGTGCAACCGACCGCGCCCACGCGGTCGCCGCCCTGCACCCAGTCGCCGACCGCGTGCGGCGCCGGCGCGCGCATGTGCAGGTACACGAACGTGCGGTCCACCGCAGGGCTCCAGATCGCGACGTAGTTGCCGCGGCCGCCGTCGTCGCCGGTTTCCACGATGCTGCCGTCGCGGATGGCGACAAGCGGGGTGCCGGCATCGGCGAACACGTCCTGGCCCTCGTGCCGGCGCGAGCCGCGCCAGGCGCCGAAGCGAGCGTCGTACTCGCCGAACTCGATCGTGCCGCGGACCGGGAACCAGGTCTCGGGGTCGGGCGGCGGTAGCTCGACGTCGGCGGCCGTCTCGACCAGCGCCTGGAAGGCGACGCCGAGGGAGGCCGGCTTACCCTCCTGGGCGAATGCGTGGACGGGAGCGGCGGCCGCGACGAAGGTCACGAGCGCCGCGATTCGGGCGCATCCCACGCCGGGACCGTACCCTGAATGCGTGCCGACGCTGCATCTCCTTCGCGTGTTCAGCGGCGAGAACGACGCGGGCGGGAACCCGCTGGCGCTGTTCCTCGACGGCGCCGCGGTGCCTCCGGAGGAGCGCCAGCGAGTGGCCGCGGAGCTCGGTTTGAGCGAGACCGTGTTCGTCGACGACCCCGCGCGCGGGGAGCTGCGGATCTTCACGCCTGCGGTCGAGCTGGACTTCGCGGGGCACCCGGCGGTGGGCACGGCGTGGCTGCTTCGAGAGCGCGGATTCTCGGTCTCGGCACTGCTGGCGCAGGCGGGCGAGGCGGCGGTGCGCTACGACGGCGGCGACACGTTCGTGGCGGGGCGGCCGGAGTGGGGACCGCCCTGGGAGCTCGAGCAGCTCGGCTCGCCCGCCGCGGTGGAAGCCCTCGACGGGGCGCCAGACGGACACGACCTCGTCTCCGCCTGGGCGTGGCTCGACGAAGCGACCGGCGCGGTGCGAGCGCGGGTGTTCGGGCCGCGCATCGGCATCGACGAGGACGAGGCGACGGGCAGCGCGGCGGTGCGGCTGGGCTCGGCGCTCGGACGGCCGATCGACATCCGCCAGGGGCGGGCGTCACGCATCTTGGCGCGGCCGCTGGACGGCGGGTGGGTCGAGATCGGCGGGCGCTGCGTACTCGACGCGGAACGCGCTCACTCGTAGAAGTTCCGCACCCAGCGGTGGGCGCGCAGCCGCTCGCGCTCGTCCGAGCTGAGCGGGCCGGCATCGGACGCCGCGATGTTGCGCTGGACGTTGCGGATGGACCGCATGCCCGGGATCACGGACGACACGGTGGGCTCGCTCAGAACGAACCTGAGCGCCGTCTCGGCGAGCCGGCCGTCGTCGATGCCGAGGTCGGAGGCGATCGCCGTCGCCCGCTCGTGGACCTCGCTCTTGCGGTTCCCGCGGAAGTAGGACGCCCGGAAGTCGTCGCCCTCGAACTCCGTGTCCGCGTCGATGCGGCCGGTCAGGCCGCCCTCGTCGAGGGGCACCCGGGCGATGACGCCGACGTCGTGCTCGCGGCAGGCCGGGAGCAGTTCGTCCTCCGGCGACTGGTCGAACACGTTGTAGATCACCTGGACCGTGTCGACGGCGCCGCTCCGGACGAGCCGCAGGCCGTTCGACGGCTCGTGGTCGTTGATCGAGACGCCGAAGTGGCGGATCTTGCCGTCGGAGCGAAGCCGTTCGACCTCGTCGTCCAGCTCGGCGCTGTCCGTCCAGTCGTCGTTCCAGACGTGCAGCTGGAGGAGGTCGACGGTCTCCATCCCCAGGTTGCGCAGGCTCTGCTCAGCGCACTCCCGAACGTAGCCGGGCGGGAAGACGTCAGCGAGCTCCGCGCCCTCCTCCGCCGGCCAGATGCGGTTCTTCGGCGGGACCTTTGTGGCCACGTGCACGGTCTCCTCGCGCTCGCGGACGACCTGGCCGACGAGCCTCTCGCTGCGGCCCTCGCCGTAGGCCAGCGCTGTGTCGATGAAGTTGAGGCCGAGGTCGATGGCGCGATGGAGAGCCTGGAGCGACTCGTCGTCGTCGGCGCCGCCCCACTGCGCGCCGCCGATGCCCCAGGCGCCGTAGCCGATCTCCGACACCTCGATCCCCGTCCTGCCGAGCTTGCGGTAGCGCATCAGACCGTGATTGCCCCGGGGCCCGGCGTCATGAACGCGATCGCGGGGCCGAGCCCGGCGTCCCTGCGGAGCGTGGCGATGCGCCGGCCGGGCTGCACCGCCGGCCGCGGCTCGTCGAGGAGGCCGTCGAGGGTCTCGGCCGTGCGGTCGAACTCCTCGACCAGGAAGGAGATGCCCCAGAGCCGCGCGGGCCCATCCCGGTCCCCGGCGATGCGAGTGCCGGCCGGCGCCTCGACCACCTCGAGGATGACCTCGCCCATGCGAAAGAACGACTGGCGGGTGGAGCCGCCCGGGGTCGGCCCCTCCCGCTCGCGGCGCAGGTCGAAGCCCGCGTCGCGCAGTGCCCCCGTGGTCCGGCCGATGTCGAGCGTGAGGACGACGATGTGGTCGACCCCGGAGACACCGTTGGGATGGGGTGCGCCGGCGGGCAGACATCGCCCTCGACGTGAAAGCCGGCCGCCCGCCAGGCATCGGGCGAATCGGCGATGAGGAGCTCGGCGACCGTGAGCGAAGCGGGCACGGCCGGGACGCTACCGCGACTTAGGGGGTCTGATCCGCCGGTGCCGGCTTGCCAGCCGCCGGCGCGGTCGCATCGGC
>JBKGUS010000309.1:0-34106 GCA_046462295.1 Thermoleophilaceae bacterium
TCGACGTCAACTGCAAGGCGCACGAGCTGGACAACCTCTACGTGGTCGACACGAGCTTCTTCCCGTCGTCCAGCGCCGTAAACCCGGCGCTGACCGCGATGGCGAACTCGCTCCGGGTGGGCGACCACCTGCTGGAACGCCTCGGCGTCGCGACCGCCCCCGGGGTCCCCGCCCAAGAGCAAGAGGAGGTGCTGGCATGACCGCAGTCGGAAACGTCGCGAGCGCCATCGGCAAGGGCCTCGCAGCCGGCTTGGCCGGAACCGCGGCGATGACGATCTCGTCGACGCTGGAGGCCCGGCTGCGCGGCCGCGCTCCGAGCTCGGCCCCGGCCCGCGCGACGGCCAAGATGCTCGGCATCAAAGAGTTCGAGGACGCCCACGCGGCCGCCCGCTTCAACGACCTGTCCCACTGGGGCTACGGAACGACGTGGGGCGCGCTCCGCGGCCTGCTGGCGGTCGCCGGCCTACCGCCGCGCCGCGCGACCGCTATCCACGGAGCCGCGATCTACGGAGCGGCCCAGGTGACGCTGCCCGCCCTCGAGATCGCACCCCCATCGCTGTTCTGGTCGAAGGAAGAGATCGCGATCGACGCCTTCCACCACCTGGTGTACGCGGTCGGGACTGGCCTGGCGTACGAGCTGATCAGCAACGGCCGGGGGCAGCCGGGCGGCTGACGCGGGCCGAAGCGGTCGAAGAAGTGCTCGGCCGACTGGGCCAGCGAGGCGTAGTCACCTTCACGCTAAGCCGGGAGCGGGGCGAGGAGCCAGGGCAGATCGAGAGCTGTAATCCGGACGTAAGAACCGCCGGGCACGATGTGCACATGAGGAGAAGCTGGACGTCTGTCATCGCGGTCGCGCTGGCGCTTGCCGGCTGCGGCGACGACCCGCCAAGCGCCGCTGACGGGGGAGCGGCCGACCGTCCGGACCGTCCGCCGGCCGAGCCCGCGGCGGAGCCCCGGAAGGGCACGAGGATTCAGGTCGGCGACTCCCAGTTCGGGACGATGCTCTTCGGGCCGCGCGACCAGGCGATCTACGTCTTCGAGAGGGATCGCAAGGACAAGACCGTGTGCTACGGCGAGTGTGCGCGCGCGTGGCCGCCTGTGCTCGCGAACGGCAGGCCGAGAGCGGCGAAGGGTGTGAGGAAGTCGCTGCTGGGCACCGTTAGGCGCCGCAACGGCAGGCGACAGGTGACCTATGCGGGTAAGCCGCTCTACTACTACGCGCACGAGGGGCCCGGCGAGGTCCGCTGCCACAACGTGAACCTCAACGGCGGCTTCTGGTGGGTCCTCGCGCCGGACGGCAGGCGCCGGTCGTGATGCGCTGGGACAATCGCACCATGGACAAGCGCCGGTCCGTGCTGGTTGTCGAGAAGATCCGCGAGCACGCCGGGATCGCCGACCTGCCCGTCGACGAGATCATCGCCGTGGCCGACACCGTGGTCGTCCGGCCGGACCCACAGCCCGCGTGGGCATAAGGGGCGAGTACGCCGGGGCGCAGACCTACGCCATCGCGAACCGCTCCCGCTCGGCGGGCAACGTCGGGTCGAAGTCGGTCTTGATCCGGGCGTGGATCTCGCCCAGGTCGATCCAGAGCTGCTCCGGGCTTGGCCGGCCCCAGAACCAGTAGCCCACGTAGACCTTCTCGATCACGAGGCCGGGCGACAGGATCGCGGTGTGTGGCACCACGGCGTTGTCGTGGTGCGTGTCCGTGTACTCGTCGATCTCGAAGTGGCTTCGAACCTGGAGCTCCTCATCCGCGAGGAACGTCCAGTGGGCGCCCGTTGCGATCTTCATCTTGTAGGTGTCGTGCAGCGTGTTGGGCAGGATGCTCACGAGCTGAGTGAATGCCACCGAGCACCACTCGTGGAAGCGCAGCAGCTCGCGGTGATGCATCCGCTCCCTCGGGCAGTGCTCCCCACGGCTCAGGTGCACCACCATGACGTCGTCGCCCTGCAGGGTTGACAGCCGGTGCCGCGTTCCGTTCTCGTCGGGCAGCGTGAAGTCCGGGAACGTCATGCCCGGTTCGAGGCGCTTGCTCATCGAGTTTTCCTCTCAGTGAAGGGCGTGATCCCCGGCACGTCGGTGCGCAGCCGGTACACGCTGGTCAGCGCGGTCACGTACAGGTCCCGCGAGTCCTCGCCGCCGAACGCCAGGTTGTGCGGCGCCTCGGGCAGCTCGATCAGGTGGAGGCGTTCGCCGCCGGGCGAGATCACCCAGATCCCTCCCGGCCCGCAGACGTAGAGGTTGCCCTGCACGTCGACCTTGATCCCGTCGATCGCGTCCTCGCCCGGCGCGTCCGTCATGTCGAACAGAACCGTCCGCTCCGCCACACGGCCGTCCTCCGTGAGCGAGTAGCGGACCACGATCTTCGCGTCGGGGTCCCAGTTACCGACGTAGAGCGTCCGCTCGTCGGGCGAGAACGCGATGCCGTTCGGCCCCCCGAGCGTGTCGTCGATCAGCGCGATTTCGCCGTCCGGCGAGACCCGGAAGACCCCGCCGAATTCGAGCTCGCGATCCGGGTCGCCGGCCATTCCCGGCCGCCCGAACGGCGGGTCCGTGAACCAGACGCTCCCGTCCGAGCGGCACACGACATCGTTCGGGCTGTTCAGCCGCCGGCCCTCGTATGCATCGGCGATCACCGACGTGTCGCCGTGCGGGTTCACGCGAATGACGCGCCGGTTGCCGTGCTGGCAGATCACGAGCCGCCCGGCGGGGTCGAACGTCAGCCCGTTCGACCCGGGCTGTGCGTAGCGCCCGACGTCGACGCCGGCGTAGCCGCTCTTCGGCCGGAACAGCGTCACTCGCTCCAGCTCGGGATCCAGCCGGTATATCGAGTTCGTGTTCGGCGACGAGAAGAGCAGCGCTCCGTCGGGCGTCCAGACCGGTCCTTCGGTGAACTCGAAGCCGCCCGCCACGCGCACGATGCCGTCGGCGCGAACCGGCGCGCCCGCGTACACGTCGAGCGTCGCGCTACGCATCCAGATGTAATTGGCGGGCGCGGCCGAGATCGGCCCGTTGATGCCGAACACCGCGATGACGAAGCGGTCGCCCGGCCGCGCGTCGGGCGTCAAAATCACCCGGTTCGGGGCGTTGAAGCCAGCCACGACCGGGCCGCCCGTGTCGCCGAGCGCATGCGGCAACTCGCCGTTGACCCAGACCTCGGCGTAGTCGTCGATCACGACCTCGAAGACGATGGTCGCTCCGGAGACGTCCGTATCGCCGATCCGCTCCGGCAGCGTGACGTCGATTCGATACCAGTTGAAGCAGACCCGGCCGTTGGCGAGCCGGCGCATCGTGTCCGCCGGCGCGAGGGTCGTCCAGCCGGAGTCGTCGAAGTCGGCCGCCTCCGCGTGTGGCGCGATGTCGTAGGTTCGGTTCGGCACTGCGCCGGGGCCGAGCGGGTCCTCCGGCGAGCCCAGCTCGACGAACCCAACCTCCTCGACCCGCGCGTCGGAGTAGCGCCACGGCCCGCCGACCAGCGCGACGCCCGCCTCCGTCTGGAGGTCGACGATCGCGTCGGGCCGGCCGGGCAGCAGCTCCGGGGGTCCCGGCGAGCGCCTGGCTGGAGAGGCGAGCGCGGTCGCCATCACGCCGCCACCTTGACCACGAAGTACAGAAACGGATCCGACACCTGTGTGAACTGGTGCGGCACGCCGTTCGGGATGGCGAAGACGTCGCCCTCCCGTAGCTCGTGCAGGTCGCCGCCGTTCGCGGTGGCAGCCCGCAGCTCACCGGGAGCGATCTCGCGGGGATCGACCATCGCACCGCCGGTGACGACCGTGGCGGAGCCCTGAACCACATGCATGACGTCCACCGCGTGCTCGTGGTACTCGACCTCGCCCGGCGCCTCGCGGCGTCCGGCGTCGATCTTGTATCCCGCCTCGTCCAGCAGCAGGCCGCCGGTTCGGAAGCGCTCCTGAACCGCGGTGGCGGGGAAGTGCTCCGCGCCGTTCAAGCGAGCGGCGATCGCGTCCTCGAGCGAGCGCGCGCCGATCTCGGCGAGCTCCCGATCCTCGTCGGCGTCGGTCGCGCCGCTCACCCCAATCGCGCCGATCACCTCGCCGTCGTACTCGATCGGCACGCCGCCCTGAAGCGGGACCGCGCGCGCGAGGTGGAGCGCGGACGGGCGCCCGCCGGACGCCTGGTCCTCGAAGTCCTTGCTCGGGCGCCGGTAGATCGCGGCCGTGCGGGCCTTGTCGGTCGTCACCTCGACGGAGGCGACCTGGGCCGAGTCGGGACGCACGAGGTACATCAGCGCGCCGCCGGCGTCGACCGCGGAGATCACGGGCGACACGCCACGCGCGGCCGCCGCCGCGCCTGCGGCCTCGGCCGCCCTGCGCGCGCCCTCGTAGCTGAGCGCCGGCACCTTGGCCACCGAGAATTCGGCAGCCGCGCCCGCGATCGAGACCGCCTCGTCCTGGTCCGGTGTCTCGCCGCTCGTGCCGATCGCGCCCACGACCTCACCGTCCACCCGCAGCGGAATGCCGCCGGTGAGAGCCGACGCGCCGTGCAGCGCGAGCGCGCCGAGGCGCCCGTTCGTGACCTGCTCCTCCATCTCGCGGCTCGGTCGCACGAAGATGGCGGCGGTGCGCGCCTTGTCGACCGCGACGCGCGACGACGCGATCTGGGCACCGGCGGTCCGACGGAGCTCGATCAGCTCGCCGTGGGGGTCGACAACCGCCATCACCACGCGGTGGTCGTGTTCATTCGCGTAGCGCTCGGCGGCATCGATCACGGCGGAGGCGCCGGCGTCATCGACGATCCTGCGAGTCCTGACATGGGCCATTGCTCAGGGTCCTTTCGCTTGGAGATGGGCGGCGTAGATCGCCGTGTCGGCTGTGATGAAGAGGACGTTCCGGTCGCGGCCGCCGAAACAGAAGTTGACCGCGTTCGGGACCGCGATCTCACCGATCGGCGATCCCTCAGGGCTGAGGACCTGGACGCCGCCGGCGAAGCTCGCGTACAGGCGTCCATCCGCGTCTGCCTTGAGGCCGTCCGGATGCTCTGGCGAACTGACATGGACTACGCGCTCGCCGCCGAGCCGCGTTCCGTCCACGACATCGAATGCCTTCAGGTGGTGCGGATGGCCGTTGTCCGCGACGTATAGCGTGCGCTCGTCCGGCGAGAAGCAGAGTCCGTTCGGCTTGTCGAAGGAGTACGCGACCTCCGTGAGCACGCCGGTGCGCGGGTCGAAGCGGTGCACGGCGTCGCGGCGCTCGGGCGGCGGCCTGAACCCCTGGAGCCAGCCGTAGCTCGGGTCGGTGAACCAGATCGTCCCGTCGCTCTTCACGACCACGTCGTTCGGCGAGTTGAACCCGTCCACCAGCACGTCGCGCTCGCCGCTCGCGCGATCGACCGCCGCGATCGCGCCGCCGATCTGCTCGCAGACCACGAGCCGGCCGTCCGGGCCGAGCGCCATGCCGTTGGCAGCGTTGGCGTCCTCACGGACGACGGAGACGGTGAGCGAGCCGAGGTCGAGCCGCTTGATGTCGACGCGCGGCCCAGGGCGGGGGACGCTCGTGAAGTACAACGCGTCCTCACCGGGCACGTAGACCGGCCCCTCGTGCGCATCCACGTCGACGAGAAGCTCCAGCCGGGCGAGGAACCCGGAAGGAAGCGCGGTCGGGGTGGGCAAGCGGCTCGCCTGGCTCACGCAGGTTCAGTCGGCGGCGGCCCCCGTTCGTTACGAGAGCAGGTAGCCGACGAGGAAGCCGAGCACCGTGACCGCCGCAACCATCCTGCTCACCTCCTCGAAGGCGTGCGGAACGATCGCGATCGTGATGACCGCCAACACCGCCCCGGCGGCGATCGCCTGCGCCATCCCGACGACCTCGCCGCTCGCGTCTGCGAGCGCGGTGCCGCCGACCACGGTCGCCACCGCGAGCGCCGCGCCGATGAGGGCGAGCAGGCCGATCGCGAACCGCCGGGTGTGCCCGCCGGCCACGATCGGCTGGGCGGCGCCGTACGCCTCGACGACGTTGCCTACGAGCACGCCCGCGAGCAGCGCCACGCCGATCTCGCCCTCAGCGACCGTGAGCCCGAGGGCGAGCGACTCCGGAACGCCGTCCACGAACAACCCAGCGGCAATCGACTCTCCGCGCGCCGCCTCGGCACTGCGCATGGCCATCGGCTGGCCCGCCGCCGCCGCGTGGCCGGAGCGGCGCATCCGATCCATCTCCTGGTCGCGGCTGAGCCAGGCGTCCGCGGCCACATACACCAGCGTCCCCGCTACCAGGCCGACTGCCGTCAGCGCGACGCCCGCCTCACGGTCGGCTTCGGGCACGAGCTCGAACGCGATCGCGGCGAACAGCACACCGCCGCCGAACGCAGTGAGCGCGGCGGCGACGCGAGCGGGCAGCCTCAGGAACGCGGCCGCCACCGCGCCAACCACGAGGGCGGCGCCCACCACGAAGCCCCAGCCGAGCGAGGCACCGAAGTTCTGCATCTGCCCCTACAGGGCCGCCGGGACGCGCGCGCGGAGTTCCGCGAGTGCGTGGAGGAAGATCTCCGAGAATGTGGGGAAGGGCTGGATCACGTCCTCCATCACGTCGAGCGGCACGCGGGCCCGGATCGCCACCGTCGCCTGCTGTAGCCACTCGCCCGCCTCTGGGCCGAGCGCGTAGCCGCCGGTCAGCCGCTCGCCGTCGGAGACGAGTGTCATGAAGCCCGGGCTGTCCGCGTACGCGCGCGTGTAGGTGGCCGTTCGAGGCACGTCCGAGAGCGGCACGGTCGCCGTGAGGGGCCCGTCGCCCTCGCCGACGGCGGCCGCCTGCGGATCCGTGAAGACCACGCGCGGCACGGCGTCGTAGTTCGCGCGGCGCTCGCGGCCGAGGATGTTCGCCGCCGCCACGCGGCCCTGGTACTTGCCCATGTAGGTGAGCGGCCATACGCCGGTCACGTCGCCGATGGCCCACACCCCTTCCGTCACGCGCATCCGCTCGTCGACGGGGATGCCCCCGCGGGTGGGCTCCACCCCGACAGTCTCTAGGCCGAGCCCGTCGGCGCGCGGACGCCGTCCGGTGGCCACGAGCAGGCGATCACCGCGCAGCTCGTCACGGCACTCGAACTCGAGAACGTACTCGTCGTCATCGCGCCGGACGCGGCTGGCGTGCTCGCCGAAATACAGTTCGATGCCGTCGCGCTCGAGCGCGGAGCCGAGCGCGTAGCCGAGCGGCTTCGGCTCGCGCGGAAGCACATGGTCCATGCCCTCGACGAGCGCCACGGACGCGCCCATGCGTCGTACGGCCTGCGCCATCTCGACGCCGACCGGGCCGCCGCCGAGCACGAGCAGGCGAGGCGGCACCTCCGTGAGTCCCGTCGCCTCGCGGTTCGTCCACACGCCGTCGAGCTCGCGCAGCCCGGGCACCGGCGGGATCACCGCGTCCGACCCCGTGGCGATCACGACGTGCTCGGCGGAGTGCGACTCGCCGTCGATCTCCACGCGACCGGCGCCGGCGAGCCGCGCCGCGCCACGAAGCACCTCGATGCCCTTCGACTCCAGGTACTCCACCTTGGCGCCGTCCTGGTAGCCGGACACCATGAAGTCGCGCCACTCGAACGCGCCCTCCGGACGCACGCCCCCGCTCACCGCCTCGCGCGCTCCGGGCGCCTCTAGCGCCGACTGAAGCGCCTCACCGGGACGAAGCAGCGTCTTCGACGGTATGCACGCCCAGTAGTCGCACTCCCCGCCGACACGCTCGCGCTCGACGATGGCCACGCGCAGCCCGCCGTCGGCGAGGTGGCCGGCGCAGTGCTGCCCGGCAGGGCCGGCGCCGATGACGATCGCGTCGTAGTGCCCGCTCACGCGCGCGCCTCCCGGGCCTTGTCGATCTCCCACGCGGCGGTGATAAGCCCGATGTGGCTGAACGCCTGCGGGAAGTTGCCGAGCTGCTCGCCGCCCGCGGTGTCGATCTCCTCCGCGAGCAGGCCGAGGTCGTTCGCGTAGCCGGCGAGCTGGTCGAACAGCGCCTCGGCGCGGTCGAGCTCGCCAGCCTTGGCAAGGCACGACACGAGCCAGAACGAGCAGATCACGAACGTGCCCTCCTCCCCGGTGAGGCCGTCGGCGTTCAGGCCCTCATCGTTGCGATAACGGAGCACCAGCCCGTCCTCGGTCAGCTCCGATGCGATCGCCTCGATCGTCGAGCGCATGCGCGCGTCGGTCGCCGGCAGGAAGCCGAGGATCGGCATCAGGAGCTGCGCGGCGTCCAGCTCGTCGGAGTCGAACGACTGCGCGAACGCATGCCTCTTCTCGCTCCACCCACGCTCGAGGACCGCGGCGCGGACCTCGTCGCGAACGGCCTCCCACTCGGCCGTCTTGGCGTGCTCGCCGAGCTGCGGCGCGAGCTTGACGGCGCGATCGAGCGCGGTCCAGCAGAGCACCTTGGAGGACAGGTGGTGGCGGGGCGCGCCGCGCATCTCCCACATCCCGGAGTCGGTCTCGCGCCAGCGCCGCGCGGCCGTGTCCGCCAGGTCGGCAACGAAGGCCTGTATCTCCGGATGGAGGTCGCCGAGCTTCTCGCGATAGAGCCACAGCGAGTTCAGCAGCTCGCCGTAGACGTCGAGCTGCACCTGGTCCCAGGCCCCGTTCCCGACCCGGACCGGGCGCGAGTCGCGCCAACCGCGCAGGTGCGGCAACTCGCGCTCCGAGAGGTCGTGCTCGCCGCCGATCCCGTACATGATCTGCAGCGAGCCCTCGCCGGCGCGCCCGCCGGCGGAGCTAGTCATGAACGAGACGAACTCCTCCGCCTCGTCCGAGCAGGTGCCGATGTAGAGCGCCTCGATCGTGAGGCTGGAGTCGCGGATCCATGAGAAGCGGTAGTCCCAGTTGCGCTCGCCGCCGACGGTCTCGGGCAGCGAGGTCGTCGGCGCCGCCACGATCGCGCCGGTCGGCCGGTAGGTGAGACCTTTCAGCACGCGCGAGCTCATGCGCACCAGCTCGCGGTGCGGACCGTCGTAGATGTCGTGCTCGGCCTCCCACGAGCGCCAGGCCTCGGCGGTGTCGGCGACACGCGCGGCGACGGCGTCCGGTGCCGTGGGCTCGGGCGCGTCGCGGTCCTCCGCGGACGCCCAGCGGACGGAGAATCCGAGACGCTCGCCCTCGGCGACCGTGAACGTGGCGCGCATCGTCGAGTCGTCGACTTCGAGCGGCGCGGCCGATCGCACCCGGAGACGGCCCGCGCCGAACGTGCGGGCGCCGCCGTCCTCAGGCCGGATCAGCGGCATGACGAGGCCGTACTGCGGCCGCGGCGCAAGCTCGAGCCGCATCTCGACCTCGCCCGCGACGCCCTCGACCGAGCGGAGGATCTCGTGTGGCGCGTCGAAGCCGAGCTCGTGGCCACGCTGCCGGTGCGCGAACGCCATCGCGTCGGTCAGCTTGACTTGCCCGGCATCGGTCGTGAACGTCGTCTCGATCACGAGCGTTCCCGGGAGGTAGCGCCGCGTCGTCGTGTACGGCGCGGCCGGCCGGATCGACCAGTGGCCGGCGTCGGGGTCGAGGAGACGGGCGAAGATCGCGTCGCTGTCGTAGCGGGGCAGGCAGAGCCAGTCGATCGACCCGTCGCGGTCGACGAGTGCGGCGGAGTTGCAGTCCGCGAGCAGCCCGTAGTTCGCGATCGGCTGTGAGGCTTCCCGGACGGATGCGCTTTCGGGCGCAGGGTGTGTGATGACGCTTGTCTCCATGCCGAGGAGTCCGGCCGCGGCCTCCGGCGTTACACCGCCGCGCGGGTAACGTCCGCACGCCCGAGTGGACCTTGTAGGCATGGCGGGCGGCGAACACGACGAAATGACCTGCAGGGAGCTGGTCGAGCTGGTCACGGACTACCTCGAGGGGAAGCTCCCCGAGCACGAGCGCACGCTGCTCGAGGCGCACCTCGCCGGATGCAGCCACTGCGTCGAGTACCTCGCTCAGATGCGCCGGACGATCGACGTGCTCGGCGAGCTGGCGGCGGAGGCGATCGATCCGGCACGCGAGAGGGAGCTCTTGGCGGCTTTTCGCGGCTGGCGGCAGGCGTAACACATGAGCGGCTGGACCGACAGAGCCCGTATGCCGCAGGCCCGTCGCACCACGTCTCGCGCAATTCAGCTGACCGCGGCCATGGCGGTAGTCGTGCTCGTGCTCGCCGGCATCTGGGTGAGCGGCGGCCTCATAACGAACGACTTCGGGCTTGCCATGGCGCTGACCGGCGTCTGGATGGGCGTCGCCGCGATCGGCTGCCTGCTCGTGGCCTGGCGCCGGGCGGGCCTTCGTGTGCCTGTGCTAGGTGCCTACCTGCTGACGGCGTGCCTGGTCGGCGGGTACCTCGGCCGCTCGACGCTGATCGACGACGAGGTCAACGAGCGCGTGGTGCGTGTGACCCCAACGGCCGCCGCTGGAGGCAACGAGAGTGATCGCCCGCGCAATGTGCTCCTCGGACGCGGCCGCTTCGAGCCAGTCGCCCACGCGGCAAACGGCACGGCCACGACGATTCGCCGCGCCCGCGGCGGACGGGTTCTGACCCTGACCGGCTTCGAGATCGAGAACGGACCCGACCTGCGCGTGTACCTCGTCGCCGGGCCGGCTCGCGACGAGTCGGAGGTCGACGACTTCGAGGACCTCGGCGCGCTCAAGGGCAACAAGGGCGACCAGCAGTACGAGCTGGCGGGCGACACAGACCTCGATCGGTACCGGACGGTCGTGATCTGGTGCCGCGCCTTCTCGGTGAACTTCGCCCGGGCGCCGCTGCGTTGAAGCCGGCGGTGCTAGCGATCTGCGGTAGATTCGCGCGAGCTAGGTCGTGGCCCCGGCCCAGGCACATCCCCGAAGCGCACTGTCCGCCTCTGAAGAGGCCGAGCTCGTCGCGCGGTTGCGCGGTGGAGACGAGCGCGCGTTCGAGGCTCTCGTCGAGCGCCATTACGCCACGATGCTCGCTGTAGCGCGCGGGTATGTCCGTACGCGCGCCGTCGCCGAGGAAGTGGTGCAGGAGGCCTGGCTCGGAGTCCTGAACGGCATCGATCGATTCGAGGGCCGCTCCTCGCTGAAGACCTGGATCATGCGGATCGTGGTGAACATCGCGATCACGCGCGGCGAGCGCGAGACGCGCACGATCCCCTTCTCGGCCTTCGCTCCGGAGGGAGACGAGCCCGCCGTCGACCCGGACCGCTTCCGCGACGAGAGCGACGGCTTCCCGGGCCACTGGAGGGCCTACCCGGGCAACTGGGCCTTGCTGCCCGAGGACACACTCCTGGGGCGCGAAACTCTGGACGTGGTCAAGCGCGCTATCGAGGAGCTACCGGCGGCGCAACGCGTCGTCATCACCATGCGCGACGTCGGCGGGTGCAGCGCCGAGGAGGTCTGCGGGACGCTCGACGTCTCCGAAGGCAACCAGCGCGTGCTCCTGCACCGCGCGCGCTCCCACGTACGTACCGCGCTAGAGAGGCACCTGGATGGCTGAGTCGGCCGACCATCTGAGTTGCCAGGAGGTTGTCGAGCTCGTGACGGAGTACCTCGACGAATCGCTGCCCGCCGAGGAGGCGAGCCTGTTCGAGCAGCACCTCAACTTCTGCGAAGGCTGCGTCTGGTACGTCGACCAGCTCCGAACCACCGTCGAGACGGTCGGCGAGATCCGCGAGGAGCAGATCCCCCCAGAGACGAAGGAGCAACTGATGGGCGCTTTCCGCGACTGGCGACGCTCGTGATCGCCTACAAGTTCCTGAGGTTGGACGGGACAAGCGTCTTCACGGGCTTCCGCTGGCCGATCGAGGAGCCCGGTACCGGCGCGTGGATCGAAGCCGAGGTGGACCCCTGCCAAAGCGGGATCCACGCCTGCCGAGCGGAGCACCTCCCGCTCTGGGCCGGCCAGACGCTCTACGAGCTGGAGCTCAACGGCGAGATTCGCGAGGACAGCGGCAAGCTGATCGCCTCGCGCGCACGGCTCACCCGCCGCATCGAGGCATGGGAGGAGTCCGTGCGGGACCGCTACACGCGCATGTGCGCGGACCGCGCGCACGAGCTGGCACGCTCGGCCTCGCCGCCGCTCGAGCAATGGGAAGCGGCAGTCGAGCCCTCCGTGCGCGAAGGCCCGGCGCTGCTCGGCTTCATGGCGGCGCGGATCGCCGAGGAGCTCGATGGGCCCGAGGCATACGCCGCCGAGCGGGCCCGCCAGACCGCCTGGCTAGTCGACGAGCTGGGCCTCGAGACCTGAACGCTTCAAACACCCCGAAGCGGGGTTGCTCCGTTCGATCGCCGGGCATCTCACTCGGCGGGCCGGCGCCTGGCAGGTGGCGGTCCCTAGCGGCGATCCAGAATGTCGGGGCCGTTCCAACTCAGCGGCGGTGGCGCGCCGCGACGGTGATGGTCAATGCCGCGATGAGCAGCGCGGCGGTGTTGGGCACGACAAGCGGAAGGTCGCCGCGGGCGAGGCCGTAGGCCACCCACAGCGCAAAGCCGACCAACAGGATGCAGAAGTAAGCGATCGAGACGCCGTCCGACGACCGCCGCCGCCGAATCTCGCGCACCTGCAGCAGCGGCGCGAGAGCCATGAACATCGCCCATGTCGCCGCCATGACGCCGAGCACAGTAGTCACCATTGAACCTCCGGATCGTGACGAACGTGCGCTCGGTCGAGGCCACGCTCGCTCGCGCGGAGGCGCGAGGAGGAGCGCAAGCGTGACCGCCTAAGCGTACCTATGGGGACGACGGCGTCGGCGAGCCACCGAGGACCGTGCTTTGCCTCCTGGCGGAGCCTCGTCATCGAAGGCGAGCACCGAGATGAAGATCGCGACGATCTGCTCCACGGAGACGGCGACACCCGCGGTGGCGAGCGCGAACAGAGGCAGGATCAGATATTCAGTGACGGTCCGCGCCCGCCGGGCGCTCGAGCGCGACGAGGTCGGCCTCCGAGAGCTCTGCCATCGCGGCCTCCGCGTTCTCACGCAGGTGCGCCAGCGAACCCGTCCCCGGAATCGGGAGCATCACGGACGACCGCCGCAGGAGCCAGGCAAGGGCCGTCTGAGCCGGCGTCGCCCCGTGCCGAGCAGCGAGAGCGAGGAGCGCCTCCGGCAACGCTCCCGGATCTGCCCTCCATCGGCGCCCAAGGGATGAACCCGATTCCCGCCGCCTCGCAGGCGCGCAGAACGTCGTCGGCGGCCTGCTCGGCGATGCTGAAGCGGTTCTGGACAGTCGCGACGTCGATCAGCTCGCGGGCCCGGTCGAGCTCCGCGAGCGATACTTCGGACAGTCCGACGAAGCGGATCTTGCCCTCGTCGCGAAGCTCGCGGACGGCACCGAGCTGCTCCTCGAGCGGAACGTCCGGGTCGATCCTGTGCAGCTGCCAGAGGTCGATGCTCGCGACCCGAAGCCTCCGGAGACTCTCCTCGCAGTCGTCGCGCAGGCGCGGGATGGCCGTCGGCCGGTAACCGCGCAGCGAGGGCAGGCTCGGGTCGGGACCGGCCGACGCGATTTCCCAAGGTTGGCGGCGCCCCCAAGATTGTCCGTATGACCGCTAGCCAGCCCGACCCATCCCCCGACACCGGCTCGCAACGCGAGGCGCTGCAATCGGCGGAGGCTGTCGCGCGGGAGGCCCATCGGGCCCTCGGGGATTCCGTAGCTGGAGTCCTGCTGCACGGTTCCTTGGCCCTGGGTGACTTTGTTCCCGGCCGCAGCGACATCGATCTGTTGGTCGTGGTCGACGACCCGCTGACCCCAGCGCAAATTGCCGCCTTGGGAGAGGCGGCAGGTCGACAGGCATCCCGGGCGCCCGGCCCCGTCGATCTACGCGTGGTCACCGGCGAAGTGGCCGCCGCGCCGACCCCGCTGCCCCCGATGGAGGCTTACCTCAGGATTCGCCGAGACCGCGAGCCGAGAGTGCGCGCGGAGGGCCGTCACCCGGGCGAGCGCGATCTGATCGTCGAGTTGTCCGTCTGCCGAACTCGTGGCCGCGCGCTTCTCGGCCCCCCGCCGGCCGAGCTGATCGGCGAGGTTCCGGACGACTGGGTGCTCGATACCGGTGATTCACAGCTGGCCGACTGGCAGGAGATTGGCGACGACCCACCCTACGCAGAGCTGACTGTTCTCACGGCTTGCCGACTCTGGCGCTTTGCCGAGGAACGACTGCACTGCTCAAAGGACGCGGCGGGAGAATGGGCGCTCAGGCGTGACCCCAGCTTGAATGTCGTCCGACAGGCTCTCCATCAGCGCCGCGGCGACCCAAATCACCCGATCGATGCCAGACAGGTCCACGACCTGCTGGTGCTCGTGCGACGTCGGGTCTCCGAGGCGCGGGCCTAGTCGGGCGGTAGGCCGAGCTGCTTGAAGCGGGCGAGGCTGTCCTCGATGCCCCAGCCGGCACTGATGCGCCCGTCCGCGACGCGGAAGAAGTAGACCTCGTCGACGTTCTCAAACCGGCGCCGCGTCGGAGCGTGGCCGCGCCATTCGCCGCTGTGCGTGCCCGAGCAGAGGAAGCGGCCGACCACCCTGTCGCCCTCCTCGACGAGCTCGACGAGCTCCATCCGCACGTCGGGAAACGAAGAGCGGAAAGAGCCGAACCACTTCCGAGCGGCGTCGGACATGTCGGGCGTGAACAGCTCGTCGATCAGCTCGAGGCGGCCCTGGTTCACGACCTCCCCGACGAGCCGCTCGACCAGTGCCTTGCCTTGGCCCGCGCCGCTCATCGCGCTGACCCGGCGTCGATGCGCCGGCACGCCGCGACGTGCTCGGCGTTGTCCTCCAGCAGCGACCGGGCGAGCACGATCATCGCCTTTACGCGCTCGTCGGCGACCCGGTAGTGGACGGTGCGAAACTCGCGGCGGCCCTCGACGAAGCCGCACCAGCGGAGACAGGCGAGGTGGCTGGAGACCTTCGGCTGCGGCGCGCCGACCAGCTCGACCAGCTCGCCCACCGAGCGCTCGCCCTCCGCGAGCGCCTCGAGGATGCGAAGGCGGGTCGGGTCACCCAGGCCGCGGAAGTACTTCGCGACGATGTCGACCTCGACCGGCTGCTCGGGGAGCTGGAACGGGGCTTCCTTCGTGACTGCCATTTCTGCTCCTTGGGTCAGGCGGCGCAGCAGGAAAGCTTCGCCACGTCGCGCTCGAAGGTCTGGGCCGCGAGCTTCAGGCCCTCGGCCATCGCCAGGTACGGAGCCCACGTTCGGGATAGCTCGTCTACGGTCATCGCCCGGTCGATCGCCAGGACGGCGCTTTGAATCACGTCCGGGGCACCTGCCGCCAGGATGCTCGCGCCGATCAGTCTCCTGCTGCCGGCTTCCGCGACGAGCTTGAACAGCCCCCGTGTGTCGCCGTTGACGAGGGCGCGCGGGATGGCGTCGAGCGGCAGGATGGTCGTCTCCACCTCGAAGCCGCGCTCGCGCGCCTCGGCCTCGGTCAGACCCGCCTGGCCGAGCGCGGGACTCGTGAAGACGATCTGGGGAAGCGCCGAGAAGTCGAGCCGCTCCCCGCTCGACCCGAGCGCGTTCTCCACCGCGGCCGCGCCACCAGCGGCTGCGACGTAGACGAAGCGCGGCTGTGAGGTGATGTCTCCGGCGGCGTAGATCGAGGGCACGCTGGTTCGCTGCTGTTCGTCGACGACCAAAGCGCCCGATGGATCGACCTCTACGCCGACCGCTTCGAGCCCGAGCCCCTCGGTGTTGGGCGTCCGTCCGGTGGCGACGAGGATCTCGTCCACTCGGAGCTCGAACGGCTCGCCGGACGCGGTGCCACGCAGGATCTTCTCACCGCCCTCGCTGACGACCTGGGTCGTGGTCGCGGGCGCCAGCACGCGGTGCCCGTCCGTCTCGAGCACCTCGCGGAGCGCGGCCGAGATCTCGGGCTCGGCGCGCGGCGCCACATCGCGGCGTCCGAGGAACGTCACCCGCGAGCCGAAATTGCCGAGCATCTGGCCGAGCTCGAGGCCCACCGGACCAGCGCCGATCACCGCGAGCCGCGCCGGCGCCTCCTTGAGTTCGAGGGCGCTGGTCGAGGTCAGGTAGCCGGTCTTCTCCAGGCCCGGGATCGATGGCACGGCAGGCCGCGCCCCCGCCGCGACGAGGATCGCTTCGGCGGTCACCGGCTCGCCGTCGACCGAGACCGTGTGCCGGTCGACCAGGCGGGCACTGCCCGCGCGGAACTCGATCCCATGGTCGTCGAGCAAGTTGACGTACTTGGCCTCGCGCAGCCGCGCGATCAACGCGGCCTTGGCCGCCAGCGCCTCGCCCAGCGTTGGTGTGCCCGCCAGCCGGGCCTGCTCCGAGCGCACCAGCAGCGCCTTGGACGGGATGCAGCCGACGTTCACACACGTGCCGCCGATCGTTCCTCGGTCGACCATCAGCACGCGGCGGCCGAGGTCGCGCGCCCGGATCGCGCCGGCGAACGCCCCGCCGCCGGAGCCGATCACCAGCAGGTCGTAGTTCCGGGCCGTAGGCGCTCCGTTTCGATCCCGCGAGTGTGTGCGTTGCCGAACCTGGGTCACCCGGTGCCGCTGTTCCACCACTCACATCCTTCAAATCCGATATCTGTACTATCGGATACTACCCGCGTCGCCGACAGAAGCGGAGGCCCCATGACGACCACGACCACTACCGCCCTGGCGCGCTATGGACGCCTCTACAACCACGGCCGGCTCGGCGCGGCGCTCGCGAGCGCCCCATGAGCACGGGGCTCGACACGACTCAGATCGCCGGCCGGCTCGCCTGCTGCACGGAGCGACTCGACGCGGCGGACCAGCGGCTGCAGCTCACGCTGTTCCGCCTGCTGGCCAACGGCGTGCCGGTCGAGCCTGTGCAGCTCGCGCGTGAGACTGAGATGGAGGCGGCGGATGTGGCCGCGCACCTCGGCCAATGGCACGGCGTCCATACGGACGACGTGGGCCGCGTCGTCGCCTTCCAGGGCCTCTCCGTCGTGGAGGCCCCGCATCGCCTGCGGGTCGACGGCCGTGCGCTATATGCCTGGTGCGCATGGGACACGCTGTTCCTCCCCGAGCTGATCGGGCGGCCGGCCGAGATCGAGTCCACCTGTCCGGAGACGGGCGTGCCGATCTCCCTCCGCGTCGGGCCGGAGGAGGGACCGGCGGACGTCTCGCCTCCGGCGGCTGTCCTCTCGTTCGTGCTGCCCGATGCCCGGCACGGTGACGACACGATCGCGAGCTTCTGCAACCTGATCCACTACTTCGCCTCGCCCCGCGCGGCGGAGAGATGGACCGCGGAGCGCCCGGGCACGTTCGTCGTCTCGATCGAGGACGCCTTCGAGATCGGCCGGCGCACCAACGCGGCACAGTGGGGCGAGGCGCGCCTCCGCTGATGGTCGATCCGGTGCTCGACGAGGTCATCGAGGCGGACGGCGGCCGCTACCGCGTCGCCTGGTTCGACCCGCCGTTCCGGCCGCCGCTGGAGGAGACGACCCAGGCGCTCGGGATCTGCTTCACGGCCGCGCGGCAGATCGTCCTGGTCACCTGGAATGACGAGCAGTGGAGCCTCCCGGGCGGGACGGTCGAGCCCGGCGAGACGCTCGAGCGGACGCTTGCCCGCGAGGTGCGCGAGGAGGCCTGCGCGCGGGTCGTCGAGAGCCGCTACATCGGCTGCCAGCGGGTCGACGAGCTCGACGGCGACGGCGCCAGCTACTACCAGACCCGCTTCAGGGCGCGGGTCGTGCTCGACCCGTTCCGCGCCGAGCACGAGATGACAGCCCGCAGGCTGGTATCCCCGGAGGAGTTCCGGGGCGCCCTGTTCTGGGGCGGCGAGGCCACCGCCGGACTGATCCTCGAGCGCGGGCTCGCCATGGAGCGCGTCACACGATGAGCGCCCGGAGGGACGAGACGGTCGAGGCGCTGCGCCAGGCGGTGCGGCACGACGACGTGACCGTCGTCGAAAGGCTGCTGGCCGACGACGTCTGCTGGTACGGCAACTTCCCCGGCGGCGCCTGTCACAACCGCGAGCAGGTGCTCGCGACGCTGCAGGGCCAGTTCGAGCGCGGCGTGCGGCCGCACCTCGAGGCGGCGCGAGCGGAGGGCGACCGCGTTCTGCTCCAGGTTGGCGTCTCCATGCAGGCGGAGCCGACCGAGCCGGAGGCGAGGATCTGGTTCGCCCTCACGGTTGACGAAGCGGGGCGCATCACCGAGCTGCAGGACTACTCGGGTAGAGCTGTCGCGGAGCACGACCTCGCGCTTCGGGCGCGCGGCCCGGCGCCGGGCGTCGCGAGCCCCATGTCGCCGGTGAGCAGTCTTGTCCCCTTCGTCCACGTCACCGACGTCGCGCGGTCGGTGGGCTTCTACCAGCTACTCGGCCTGGAGCTGCGGGAAACCTACGAGCACGAGGGCGTGCTCGTGTGGGCGTCGATGGCACACGAAAGCGCGGCGCTGATGCTCGCCGCGGGCGAGACGCCCATCGATCCCCGCGCCCAAGGCGCGCTGTTCTACCTCTACGCCCACAACCTCGTCGGCTTGCGCGACCACCTCGTGGCCCACAGGGTCACGCCGGGGGAGATCGTCGACGGCAGCCCGGGCCCGAGGCAGGAGATGCGGGTCACGGACCCCGACGGCTACTGCCTGATGGTGGCCCAGATCGACGATGAGGCGGTCAGCCGTTGAGCACGCGCTCCACGTAGCGCTCAAGGCGGGCATGACGAATGTCACGGCGAAGTCCGGACGTTTGCAACCGCCTAGACGCCCGCCGCCGACCTACGGTGAGAGCACTGGTCAATCGACTCGACGGAGGAAGGCTTCGATGGCGAAGACAGCACGTGACATAGGTCCGATCGGCACCGCCGCCCGGGTCGTCACCGGGCTGGCGCTGCTCTTCATCGCCGGGGGTGCGACCTTCGCGTCGTGGGGCATCGAGCCGCAGGACGCGGCCATCGGCCTGATCGCGCTCCCGGCGGTGATGATCGCGCTCGGGCTCGCGGCGCGGCGGTATGCGCACGGACCCGTCCGCTTCACTGGGCCGCTCGGCATCGCCCTCAACCTCGTGGTGATCGTCGCCTTGATCGCAAACGACTACACCGGCGGCGGCGCCACGATCTTCTACGGCGCGACGATGCTGATCGCGGCGTGGCGCGGACAGGCCGGCTGCGAGGGCACGGTCGTCTCGAACTTGGCCCTTGGGCGTGACGACCAGATCGGCTGCGCCGTGTTCGCCCCGATCGACGAGCTCGAGGCGCACTTCCGGCGACGGCAGGCGGCCGCCACCGGCTAGGGGCGCCGCTCGCCGTGTGAGCTCGACCAAGGAGGAATCCCCGAATGAGACGCCACACCGAACCTGAGCACCCCCGACCGGGACGCGAAGCCTCGTCTCGCCCGGATCCCACGACAAGGTCGCCGAGCTGGCCCATGGCGCTGGCTTCGGTTGCCGTCTGCCTAGGCACCGGGGCGGCTATCGCGCTGATCGCCATCCTCGGCTGACCAGAGGAGAACCGAGATGACACGCATCCCCACCTCACTCCGCACCGCTGCGGCGCCCCCCGGCGACCGGCGAGAGATCGGGCCCATCGGGACAGCCGCTCGCATGGTCGGCGGTCTGATCGCCATCGGGCTCCCGATCGTCCTCGACGGCTTCGGCTGGTGGGACGCGGCCGCAGCACTGTTCGTGCTCCCCCTTGCCGCGACCGGCGCCGCGGCGCTCGTCACGTCGGCCTACCGGCGTCTCGCCCCCGAGCTGCTCGCCCGCCGCGACGCGCTCTGCTCTGGCCCGGCCTGCTGGCTGATCGCGATCGTCATCGGCGCGGCGGTCGGCGTCGACATCCTCACGCCGGCGAGCGGCGAAGTCGCCCTGTGGGTCTGGCTGGGCGGCTCGATGCTGGTGGCGGCGGCACGCGGCTTCGGCGGCTGCGAGGTGCTCGCCGTCCCGAATCTGGTGACCGGGCGCAGGGACCAGATCGGCTGCATCCTCTTCACGCCCATCGACCGGGCGGAGGCTCGCCGCGCGGCGCGTAGAGACGAGTCGCTGGGCGCGCTACGGTGGATGCCGTGACGCAGGCGCGGCGTCCGGCGCACGGCTACTGGTTCGCCCTCTTCGGCGCCCACAGTGACCCGAAGGGCCGGTTGCTCTGCATCGGAACCGCGCTCGCCTTCCTCGCCTTCCCGCTCGGCGACCTGCTGAGCGGCCGGCTCTCGCCCGGCTCCCAGGTAGTCGCGGCAGCCGGCCTGGCCGCGTTCGCCGCCCTCTACCTGAGGTTGTTCTGGATCCTTCCCTTGGTCGCCAAGGAGCGGCGGGCCGAGGGCACTGCGCTGCTCGCCGCAGTCGCCGCGCTCGCGATCGCGCTCTCGATCGCGTTCGGCGACGACTGGCTCGGACTGCTCGTCTACTTGAGCGTTGCCGTGGCGCTCACGCTCCCTACGCCCCTCGCGCTCGCAGGGCTTGCAGCGGTGGCTGTGACTGCCGTGGCGATCACGGGAGAGCTCGACGTCGCCGTCCAGGGCGTGGCGTTCGGGTTGATCCTGGTCGCGGTGCGCAGGCTGATGGAGCTCGTCCGGGAGCTAGAGGCCGCCCGGGCCCAGGTCGCCGAGCTCGCCGCTCGCGAGGAGCGCCTGCGGCTGTCGCGCGACATGCACGACCTGCTGGGCCACAACCTGTCGCTGATAGCGCTCAAGAGCCAGCTCGCGCGGAAGTTCATGGGACGCGATGCGGAGGCCGCGGAGCGCGAGGTGAGCGACATCGAGTCGGTCGCCCGTTCGTCCCTCGAGGAGGCACGCGCAGCGGTGCGCGGGCTGCGTCGCGCCAGCCTCGCCGCAGAGCTCGACGGGGCGCGCGAGGTGCTCGAGGCGGCCGGCATCGAGGTCAGCGTGGATGCCGGCGGGCCGCTGCCCGCCGGCGTGGAAGCGGTGCTCGCGTTCGCCGCCCGCGAGGGCGTCACGAACGTGATCCGCCACAGCGGCGCAGGACGCTGCGAGATCGTGGCGCGCCGCGTGGGCGACGTGGCGGAGCTCGAGCTGCGCGACGACGGAACTGGCGAGACGAGCGCGGGCGGCGAGGGCAGCGGCCTGCGCGGGCTCGCCGAGCGGATGACGGAGGCCGGCGGCACGCTCGAGGCCGGCCCGGCGGCGGAGGGAGGCTTCCGGCTGGTAGCCCGGGTGCCCATCGAGACGTCGATGCGCCCGCGGCGCGAGGGCCAGGCCGAGCCGCTCGCGACCGGGCGATGATCCGAATCCTGATCGCCGAGGACCAGGCCATGGTGCGCGGAGCGCTCGCCGCCCTGCTCTCCTTCGAGGCGGACCTCGAGGTCGTCGCCCAGGTCGCGTCCGGCGACGAGGTGCTGCCGGCGGCGCGCGAAGCGCGGCCAGACATCGCCCTGCTCGACATCGAGATGCCGGGCATGGACGGCATCGAGGCGGCGGCCACGCTCCGCGACGAGCTGCCCGACACCATCCCGCTGATCGTCACCACGTTCGGGCGCCCCGCCTACCTGCGTCAGGCGATGCAGGCGGGAGCCAGGGGCTTCCTGGTCAAGGACCAGCCCGCCGAGCGCCTCGCCAACGCCATCCGGCGCGCCGCCACCGGCGAGCGCGTAGTCGATCCGGAGCTCGCGACCGCCGCCCTCGTGGACGCCGAGAGCCCGCTCACCCCACGCGAGCGCGACGTGCTCGAGGCAAGCGCCGACGGCTCGCCGATCTCCGAGATCTCGGCACGGCTGTATCTGTCAGAGGGCACCGTCCGCAACTACCTATCAGCGGCGATCGGGAAGACCGGTGCCCGCAACCGAGCCGAGGCGCTGCGCATCGCCCGCGAGCGCGGATGGCTGTGAGCGCCGTTGGGGAACCCGGCCACGGACGCCACCCGGTCGTCGAGCATCGCCTCTCTCGTCGCGGCGACGACCTGGAGGCCAGCCGCCTCGGCGCCGCGGACCGGCCTCCGCCAGCAGTGCCGTCTTTCGATGCGGACGGGCCCCTCGACGATCGGCAGGGGCCGACCCGCCCCACGCCCGGGCGATCGCGGACCTGATCGCCGCGAGCTCGCGCTCCCGCTCGAGCAGGGCAGGTGACGACCGGCCCCCCCTCGCCTCTAGGTGAGGCGGGCGAGCTCGGCCATGAGCTGTGACTGCACCTCCGGCACGAGCGCCTCCGGGTTGGGCGCGGCGGGCCGCGATACGTCGAAGTACGTGCCGTTGACGTCTCCCCGCGCCTCGACCGCGTGGACTATGTTGGCCGCCGCCCGCTCTGGGGCGTCGCCACCGGCGCCGAACATCGCGCGCAGCAGTCCGGTGCTGATCACTCCCGGATGGATGCTCACGGCATCGACGTGCGTACCCGCCAGTCGGTCGGCGAGCCAGGCTGTCCAGGCGACGATGGCGAGCTTCGACTGCGCGTAGGCGCGAACGCCCGAGTAGTCGTGGAACTCGAGGTTCAGATCCCCGAGCTCGAGGCTCGCCGAGTAGTGGGTCGCTGAGGCGACGTTTACGATCCGCCCGCCCGCTCCCGCCTCCAGGACGTCGAGCAGCGAGTCCGTGAGTACGGCGGCCGCGAGGAAGTTGGTCTGCAGCGTCACCTCGTTGCCGTCCGCCGTCGTATCGCGTCGGGACGCCCCTGGGCGACCCGCGTTGTTGATCAGCACGTCGAGGCGCCCGCTGGCGCTCTTCACGGCCGCCGCCATCTCGCGCACCGCGCCGAGCTCGCGGTAGTCGGCCTGGAAGTAGCGGACGCGCCGGGGGGACCAGCCAGGCCGCGGAGCTCCGAGATCAGCGGCTCCACCACGGCGGGATCCTGCGGGCCGTGGATCAGCAGGGTTCCTACCCGCGGCGCCAGCAGGACGGCGCTCGCGCGACCGATGCCGTCGGTCGCGCCCGTCAGCAGGACCGTCGCGTCGGCAAGAGCGCTCGCGGGGCGGTGATCGAGCTCGTCGTTCGTCATCTTCACCTGCCTAGTGAGCCGGCGTCTGGCGGATCGAGGTGGTTCAGACGGTGAACACGACCTTGCCGAACAGCTCGCCGGCGAGCATCGCCTCGAAGCCGGCGCGTGCGTCGCTGAGCGCGTACGTCGCCGAGATGACCGGGCGGACCCCCGTCTCGATGCAGAAACGCACCAGCCGACCGAGCTCGTCGCGCGTCCCCATCGTCGAGCCGACCACCGACAGCTGAAGGAAGAACACGCGGTTGAGCTCAGCCGGCGGACCGAAACCTGTGGTCGCGCCGCTCACGACGAGCGTGCCGCCTGGCTTGAGCGACTTGACGGAGTGCGACCAGGTCGCCTCCCCCACGGTCTCCATCACGGCGTCGACCCGCTCTGGGAGCCGCGCACCTGGCTCGAAGGCCTGGTCCGCGCCCAGCTCGATCGCCCGCGCCCGCTTCTCTTCGGAGCGGCTCGTCGCCCACGTGCGCACGCCAGCCGCCCGGCCGAGCGCGATCAGGGCGCTTGCCACGCCGCCGCCTGCGCCCTGCACGAGCACGGTGGCGCCCGGCCCCACGCGCGCGCGGGTGAACAACATGCGGTATGCGGTGAGCCATGCGGTCGGGAGGCAGGCCGCCTCCTCGAAGGACAGGCCGGGCGGCTTCGGCACCAGGTTGCGGCGCGGCACGGCGACACGCTCGGCGAAGGTGCCCTGGTGGCGCTCCGACAGGAGCGAGCGCTTCGGATCGAGCGTCTCGTCGCCGCGCCAGTCCGGGTCGGAGATCACGGAATGCACGACGACCTCATTGCCGTCCTCGTCGACCCCCGCGGCGTCGCATCCGAGGATCATCGGCAGTCTGTCCTCCGCCAGCCCGACGCCGCGCAGCGACCACAGATCGTGGTGGTTGAGCGAAGTCGCCTTCACGGCGACCGTGGTCCAGCCTTCCGGCGGCTCCGGGTCCGGACGTTCCCCCAGCTCCAGTCCCGAGAGCGGGTCGTCCTTGGAAATGCAGGCGGCGTAGACGGCGAACACGGGGGCCCGGCACCCTACCCGGTACGCATCGCTCGACCCGCGTGCGTGATACTGCGCCCGCTCCGTGATCGCGACGAGCCGGGATCCCCGGCCGTCGGGGCGCGCTAGGCGCGCTCCGCCACCAGCGCGAGCTTCCGGACCCGCCCCTCATCCAGCCACTCGATCCACAGTCGATGGGCGGCGAGCAGCTCGTCGAGCGCCCGGCGGCCGACCTGTGCGGCGATGTCCTCGGCGTCCGCGGCGAACGCGTCCGCCAGCGCCCGCGCCGTCGCGCGGTGCGCTTGGCTGTGGTCCTCCTGAAACGTGACGACGAGCCCGGCCCGCTCGAGTGTCGCGGCCATCTCGTCAAGCGGGGTGAGCCAAACCGTGTCGGCGTCGGGCATCACCGCCCGCTCGGCCGTCGTGAGGGGCGGCCCCTCCTCGAGGGTGAAGGCGAGGCGCCCACTGGGCCGGAGCGCCGCGGCGATCTCGCGCACCAGCGCTCCCTTGTCCTCGAAGGCGAGCATCGTCTCGAGCAGGAGCACGACGTCGAAGGAGCCGGCGGGGAGGGGCGGGACGTGCGCGGTCACAAAGCGGCACGACAGGTCCCCCGCGCGCTCGCGGGCGACGGCGACGGCGCTCGCACTGGCGTCCACGCCCAGGTAGTCACAGCCCAGTTCCCTGGTGAGGAAACGCCCGGGCCCGCCGACGCCGCAGCACACGTCCAGCACCGTGACCCCGGGGCCGATGCCGACCTGCACCGCCAGGGCCCGGATCTCGCCGGCGGTCATGAAGCTCTCCTGCCCGACGAATTCGCCGGGAGCGTACGCCGACACGCGCGCCCGATGCAGCGCCCGGTCGAACGTCACGCGGTCGTCCTGCCTCATGGCCGCCCCTCCGTCGGCACGGGCTCTAGCGGCTCGCCGGTGACGAGCCGAACGCGGTGAGGAAGCGGTCACGGAACGCCTCCATGGGCCAGACCGGCGCCTGCGGGCCCGGCGACATGCCGTCCTGCCAGCGCCATCCGGCGATCCGGTCCATCACCTTGGGGTCGTGGGCAATGACCGAGATGGGCACGTCGTGGCTGGCGCCCTGGCCGGTGACCACCGTCGCGGGCTGATGGTCGCCCAGCACGACGAGCACGAGGTCGTCGTGGCCGTAGCGCTGCACGAACGAGAAGATCGTGTTCAGCGAGTACTCGATCGAATGCCTGTAGGCGGCGCGGGCCCGCTCGCTGTCGCCGAAGAGCGAGGCCTTGGTCGACTCCTCCGCGGGGAGGCGGTTGTAGATCGAGCCGTCGCCGACGTCGCCCCAGGGGATGAACCGGGGAATACGCGTCCACGGCGCGTGGCTCGAGATGAGGTCGACCTCGGCGAAGAGCGGCGCCCGGTGACGCTTGGCGAGCTCGCGACGTTGCAGGGCGAGAAGGGTGTACTGGTCGGGCATCGGGGCCACACCGAAGCCCGGGCCCCGGTAGCCGAAGTTGCGGCGGTCGTAGACCGCGTCGTAGTGGTAGAAGGTCGAGCCCACAGGCCACGCCCGGCGGTTTCCGGGCATGGCGCCGACCGCCCGCCACCCGGCGCGCTTGAACGCCCGGGTGAGGGTGAGGCGGTCGTCCTCCACCAGCTGGTCGTAACGGCTCTGGCCGTCGACGAGGACCCCCGACTGCAGGGTGGAATGGGCCAGCCAGCTGAGGCCGCCGAAGGTCGGCGAGGTGAGGAAGGCGCTGCGCGACGAGAAGCCGGCGGCCCGAAGCCGTGCGGCGCCCCGGTCGAGCGCTTCGTCGATGCGGGGCGAGAGGGACGAGTCCTGGACCGCGACCCTCCCGTAGCTCTCGACGAACACGAGGAGAACGTCCTTGCCCCGCAGGGCCGTCAGCAGCCGGTGGCCGGGGGTGCCGCGGAAGCGGTCGTGGCCGATCTCGCGGGCGAGCGCCGCCGGATCCGCCAGGGCCGCCCGTACAGCCTGCACCTCGTCGACGGCCAGGGCGGCGGTGCTCGAGGAGGCGACCGGCGCGCCGGCCACGCGCAGGGCAACCCAGACCACGCCCAGCGCCATCGACGCCCGGAGCACCCAGCCACGGTGGCCGGCCGCGACCCGCGTCACCCGCAGCAGCGCCAGAACCGGAAGGGTGAGGAGCGCGACGATGAGCACGACCGCGACGGCGACGACGAGGTCCGCGCTCGATCTGCCGATCGCGTTACGAAGCGTCTCGATGCCGATACCCACGTAACCCGAGTCGTCGAGGGGCTGGAACGGCCGGTCGAACGCCGTGAAGAACCCGATGTCGAGGACCTTCACGAGCACGAGCACGCTCAGGACGGCCCCCACGACCACGGCCAGCACGCGGCGCGGAGTGGCCGGCAGCAGGGCAGCCACGGCGACGATGACGAGCAGCTCGACGGGGAGCCGCACGAACGCGCCGACGTTGAGATGCCTCGGCTGGTTCGGCGCGACGAGGGCGACCCAGAGGAGCAGCAGGGCGACGACCGTGACAGCGACTGCGATACCGGCGCGCAGCCGCCCGTGCTCGACGCCACCCTCCGGCGCCTGGTCGACTGCGGCGTGCCGGCGACGCCACAGCCACCACGTGCACTGGCCCATCGACGCCGCAAGCAGCGCGAGCGCGGTCACGAGGAGGGCCTGCGTGAGCGCCCGGGACAGGACCCCGGAGGCCGCAACCGTCAGCACGACCCCCTGCGTCGCCGCGACGACCTTGCGCCACCGGCGCGGCGGCAGCGGCGCGCGCATCCACGGCAGCAGCCACTCGCCGGCGAGGAACACGTAGCGTGCGGCCCCGATCGCGAGCACCCACGCGCCGTAAGCGGGGGCGACGTACATGCTGAGAGCGAGGATCAGGAAGGCGTCGACCTCGCCGTCGAAGCGCGCCCCCAGCGCGGTCGCCATCCCGGTACGCCGCGCAACCCACCCATCGACCGCGTCCAGTACCAGCGCGACGGCCGCGAGCGTCACGAGCAGCGCGACCGGCGTGTCGCCCGTGAACGAGTCTGCGGCGAGCGCGACGACGCCGACGGCGAGCGAGGCCCGGGCGAGCGTCACCCAGGACGCCGGCCCCAGCCGGTCACCGGAAGAGCGCGCGCGGCCGCGTGCCAGCGCGACCGCCATGGTCACGGCGCAGGCGGTGCCGACGATCCAGCCCGCCGCGCCGAGCCCGGCGGTCTCCACCAGGACGGCCAGCAGCAGCGCCTGGGCGAGCAGCCCGATGGCCGGAGCCGTCCGGCTCGCGCGCGTCGTCTTCATTCGTCCCGGAACCGGGGTGAGAGCGCATATCGCAGCAGCACGACGTCGCCGATCTGGCGCACCTCGGCGAGCGTCGCGCGCCGCTGCGGGTTCCACGGGAATTGCCCGTCGCTCACGAATCGCGGGGCGCTCGAGTCGCCGACGAAGAAGGGCGCAACGACGAGGTGCAGCTCGTCGACGAGGTCGTCGGCCAGGAACTGCGTGTGCACTATGCCGCCACCCTCCACCATGAGCCGCTCCACGCCGCGGTCACCGAGGTCCTCGGTCAGCCAGCGCATGCGCACGCGCCGGCCACCGTCCACGATCGTCGCCGCCGGCCCGAGGCGTGCGCGGGCGTCGGCCACCCGCGGGCTCGGCGTGTAGACGAGCTTCTCGGCCTCGCCGGTGGTGAAGAACTTCGAACGCGCGTCGAGGTCCCCCCGGTTCGTCACGGTGATCTTCTTCGGGGACGGTGGGAGGCCGCGGGCCGTGCGCTCCTCGCGGCGGGCGCGCGAGCGCACGAGCAGCCGCGGGTTGTCGGTGCGCACCGTGACGGCGCCGACCATGATCGCGTCGCAGGAGGCGCGAACCGCGTCGACCCGGTCGAAGTCAGCCTCGTTGGACAGCGCGAGGCGAGGCGTCCGGTCGCCCAGGTAGCCGTCGAGAGACACGCTGCAGCTCATCAAGGTGTATGGGCGGTCAGACAAGGCGCGGCCGCCTCCGCCACGGCGCCGACCGGGTGCGGGACATCCAGGCCGCCACGAGGACGACGGCGCCCGGCAGGCTGGCCACGAACACCATCACGCCATACACGACCGCCGTGGCGACCCCGAGCGACGGGCCCAGCCCGGCGGCGGAGAACGCCCACGCCGCCACGCCCTCACGCGGCCCCCAGCCGCCGACGTTGGGCAGCGCCGCGGCCTGTATCACGAGCACCGCTAGCGGCAGCATCTGGGACGGCGGGGCGGTTACCCCCGCGCTCCGCGCGGCGATCAGGAACGTGGCCGCGTGGCCCGCAACGACGAGCACCGACGCGAGCGCGATGGCCGGCCACGCCCGCCGGGTGAGCAGCGCCTCGCGCAGGTCGCGGGCCGCGGCGCTGCGGAAGCGTGCCCACCGGGACCGGCCGGCGGCGGGCCGCATGCGCGCCGCCAGCGCGACGCCCGCTGCCGCCGCGATGAGCGCGAGCGCGACGAACGGCACGACCGATCGCACAGGCGACGCCGCGACGAGGAGGACGGCGACGGTGAGGACGACCTGCACGACCTGCCCGGCCGAACGCTCCCACGCCACGGCGCGCAGGCCGCGGCCGACGTCGCTCGTGTCACGGCCGTGGCTGATCCCGCGGTGGACGTCGCCCGCCACGCCGCCCGGCAGCGTGACGTTGAGGAAGAGCGAGCGGTAGTACGCGGCCACCGCGGTGCTCAGCGGCAGGTCGACGCCGAGGCCGCGGGCCACGATCCTCCAGCGCCAGGCGCAGCACACGGTGGTCAGCACGGCCAGGCCTGACGCGGCCGCCAGCGCCCCGCCGTCAACCGTGCTCAGGCCGTCGAGGAACGGGCCGGTACCGAGGCGCCAGACCAGGACGGCGAGTGTCGCGGCAGCGACTGCGAGGTGGACCCACCATCGGCGGATCTTGATGTTGCGCACGGAGCGGACAGCGGTCGTCACGGCAGCACCAGCAGGTCGGCATGGTCGACGGTGACGGCGAGCTCCCCGGCGGCCGCCTGCGCCAGGCGCCGGTCCCGGTAGGCGCCGGCCTCGGCGGCCAGCGCGGGCTCCTGCTCGCACGCCGCAGCGACCCACCCGTCGAACCACTCGGCCGTCAGGTCGGCGTGGGCCGCATCAAGTCTCCAAGGGCTCGGCCGGACGAGGACCTCGACGCCCAGCTCCTGGACCGCGGTCGCGACAGCGTCCGGGCCGAGCAGGCAGCCGCGGCGCTGGTGGGCGTTGAACGCCGCGCCGATGCGTGCGTCCAGGGGGTCCGTCGGGTTCAGGATGACGCGACCGACGACGCTCAGTGTGAGCAGCATCGGACGCCCCGTGCAGACGCGGAGCATCCGCACCAGCCCCTCGGCCGTCAGCAAGTCGAGCAGCGCCGAGGCGGTGATGAGGCTCGCGCCGGCGAGATCGTGCGGCGTCAGGCGCGTGATGTCGGACCGCCTCGCCTCGACGGTAACCGCGGCGGGGCCCGATGCGACGGCGAGCTCCAGCAGGCCGGCGTCCCGGTCGTGCACCACCCAGTGCTGCTGCCCGGGCAGCCGCGGCGCCAGCCAGCGGCACATCGCGCCGCTGCCGCCGCCGAGGTCGTGGATCACGAGGCGGCCGGCCGTGGCGAAGTACCGCCTGAGTCGATCGGCGAGCTCGGCCGACCGGGCCACCGCGTCGGCCGGCTCGCGCAGGCGAAGCCACTCCGGGCTGACCCGCACGGCCGTCGCGGTCATCGCGCCGCTCCCGCGACGACGCCGTCCGCGCCGGCCCCCACGCCCCCGAGGGCGCCGGCGACGTCGGATGTCGTGGCGGCCCAGGGGCGCAGCGACGCACGCCGCTCGCGGGCAGCCCGGCGCAGGCGCCCGCGCAGCTCGGCGTCGCTCAGCCAGGCCCGCAGCGCGGCTCCTAGCGCTCCCGGGTCGCCCGGCGGGACCAGCAGCCCCGGCCGCGTACCGTCCTTCCCGCACCCAAGGGCCTCCGTCACGCCCCCCACGTCGGTGGCGAGGACCGGCAGCCCGCGGGCCAGGGCCTCGGTGACGACCATGCCGTACGTCTCGGCGTGCGAGGCAAGCACGAGCAGATCCGCGGCGGCGTACGCGCGATCGAGCTCCGGGCCGGTGCGCGGCCCCGAAAAGCCCACCCGGTCCCGCAGCTCGTCTTCCCAGGCGCGGCGGCGCACGCGGTCCGCGAACGCCGGCGCACGGTCCAGGCTGCCCACGCAAGCGCAGCGCCAGGACAGGTCCGCCACCGTGGTGAGGGCGCCGAGCAGGACATCGTGTCCCTTCGCGGGTGTCACCGCACCCACACAGAGCAGCGCGTCGCCGGCCGTGGTGCCCGGAGCGAGCCCGGCGGAGTCGACGCCGGGCTCTGCCACGTGCACCCGGTCGGCCGGCAGCGCGTAGAGCTCTCCCAGCCGACGCCGAGTCCATGCGCTGGTCGTGACGACGGCGGCGGCCGCTCCGAGGACGTCGCGCTCGCGAGCACGGACCGCGCCGGTCTCGCCATCCGGCGGGCGGTGGCCGAGCGGCATGTGAACGAGCACGACCTGCCGCAGCCGGCGCGCCTGAGGCACGAGCGCTTCCGGGGCGGTGGACGCGATCAGCCCGTCGAGCAGGACCACGGCGCCATCAGGAATCCGCCGGACGGCGCCCGCGAGGACCGCGTGCCCGGCCTCGCTGCTCCGCGGCCAGGCACCGGGCACGGCGTGCTCGTGCACCGCCCAGCCGAGCTCGGCGAGCCCTAGGCAGACTCGGCGGTCGTATGTGTTGCCACCGCTCGGCCGCGCCGGGTCGTCGATGCCCTCCGGGACGACGAAGTGGACCTCGCTCATAGCGCCCGCTCGTAGCTCGCCCACGCGACGTGGGACTCGTGCAGCGTGACCACCAGCCCATCGAGCTCCCGCCCGCCGTCGCCCAGGGCGCCGCTGCGCGCGCGGTCAGCGAGCCGGTCCGCGATGACCGCGGCGAGCGCCTCGGTGGTGGTGTTCATGCCCGCGAACTCCAACTCGTCGTCGAGGTTGCGATAGCCGAGCTCGCCCAACACGGCGCGCAGCGCCTCGGCTGCGCGGCCGATGTCGACCACGACGTCGTCCACGTCGAGGGTCGCGCGCCGGAAGCTGGCGTCCACGACGTACGTCGCGCCGTGCAGGCGCTGGGCAGGGCCGAACACCTCGCCGCGCAGGCTGTGCGCGATCATCAGGTGGTCGCGGATGGTCACGCTGAACACGCGCTACGTCCGCTCGTAGGTGATGGTGTGGCAGAGCGCCGGCAGGCTTCCCGCGGCCAGGCGCGCCATGACGCCGGGCAGCTCGTCGAAGCGCGACTCGCCGGTGACGACCACATCGAAGGCGGGGTCGCGCAGCAGGTCGAGCGCGAGTGCCAGCCTGTCGGCCGTCGTGCGGCGCGTGCTTCGGGCCGGGGACACCGTCCCGACCTGGCTGGCGCGCAGCCCAAGGCGGCCCGCATGGAAGGCGCCGCCCAGCGAGAGCCGCACCTCGGCGTCGCCGTACCAGCTGAGGTCGAGAACCGTGCCCTCGGGCGCGAGCAGGTCGAGCGAGCACTGAAGCCCGGCGGACGTCGCGCTCGTGTGCACGACCAGGTCGCATCCGCCGGCGGCGTCGTCCGGCCGCGCGAAGCCGGCCCCGAGCGCGGCCGCGATCTCGGCCCGTGACTCGTCCACGTCGACGAGCGTGACCTCGACCCCCGGGAAACGGGCGAGCAGGCGCGCGACGCAGCAGCCAACCATCCCGGAGCCGACGACGGCGACGCGGTCACCGACCAGCGGAGCCGCGTCCCAAAGGGCGTTGACGGCGGTTTCGACGGTTCCGGCAAGCACGGCGCGCGCGGGCGGCATGTCGTCGGGCACGACGGTCACGGCGCCGGCCGGCACCACGTAGGCCGTCTGGTGGGGGTACAGGCAGAAGACCGTGCGGCCGCGCAGCTCCGGGGGCCCCTGCTCGACGGCGCCTACGTTGAGGTAGCCGTACTTGACCGGTCCCGGGAAGTCCCCCTCCTGGAACGGCGCCCGCATCGCCACGTACTGGCTCGGCGGCACGCCGCCGCGGAACACCAGGGTCTCGGTGCCGCGGCTGACGCCGGACCGCAGCGTGCGGACCACCACGTCGTCCCTCCCCGGCTCGGGCAGCGCGACCGGCCGGATCTCCCCGCGCCCGGGGGCGCACAGCCAGAACGCGTGTGCTTCGTCGAACACGTCCTATGCGTCGGCTTCGTACGCCATGTGTCGTGGTACGCGGAGCGGCTCCGGGATGTTCACGGATGTACTGTCGATGATCATGAACCTCAAGGTTCGCCGCTGCGCCGTGGCTTGCGCGCTGGTTCTCGCGCTGGGCGGCTGCAGCGGATCCACGGGGACGAGCGGTGCCCCGGCGCCCGCGTCCGTGCCGCCGCCTGCGAGCTCGATGTACGTGTTGATGCAGATGAACCTGTGCCTGTCCGGTCTGGCCGACTGCTACGGCAAGGCGTCATACCCGGCAGTCGTGGAGGAGGCGGTGGCCCGAATCCGTGAAGCGCACCCGGACGCTGTCACGTTCAACGAGGCCTGCCGGAGTGACGTTGCCCGGATCGCCCAGCGGACCGGTTACCACCTGCGCTTCTCGAGGATCATTTACCGCGGCCAGCGGCTACGCTGCGTCCGACCGGGCGGGCGCGGACTCTTCGGTAACGCGGTGCTCACCGAGGCAGCCATCGAGAGCACCGACAGCCAAGACTTCAAGGCGCAAGCCGGCATCGAGCGGCGCCGGTGGCTGTGCGTCACCACCGGAGTCGACATCGACGTGTGCACCGCCCACCTGAATACACGCTCGACTATCGAGGTCGCGGGGAACGACGCGCAGTGCGTCGAACTCGCGGCGCTCCTCGCACGTCGCGCATCCGCGCGAACCGTCACCTTCGGCGGTGACGTCAACCGTCGCCGCCCCTGCACCCCTGACGGCGTCTGGACCCGAACCGACAGGTCTGCCGACCACGCGCCCGGACTCCAGCACGTCTACGGAAGCGGCGCGCTCCGATCGCCCTCGGCGGAGGTCGTGCCGGCCAAGCACACCGACCACGACGTCCTGCTGGTCCGCGCGCACCTCACCGCACCCGAGTAGACGCCCGTCACGGGACAGCGACGGCCTAGCGACGGCGCGGGGGCATCGCAACTGTTATCGAGGGTGAGCGACGGGACTCGAACCCGCGACCGCCTGGACCACAACCAGGGACTCGGTCCGGGATCGCTTCGCCCGATTTGCCGCTCAACACCGCTGTGGACGCGGGATTCGTGCGGGGTCGGGCCTCGAGGGGCGGTCCTGCAGATCCCGCTCGATACCGGCCGATTCCCGCTGCTTTCGGCCCCAATTCCCAAACTTGGGGCCACCGGAAGCTGAGTGCTCCCACAGGCGTCAGCTCAATTGTCCATGAGCTGATCCGCGAGGCGATCGCAAGTGGGGCGACCGAATCCAGGAAAGCCCGAGGCGGCTACCAGCTCGCATCCGCCTACCCTCGCCGTCGACCTCCCGTCGCATTTGCGCGCGCGGTAGCGGGTTCACACGGAGCCCCTGCTGGGCGCCCCCAGAAGTCGGGGTCGTCAGGGTGCTGCGTTGCGAGCGTGGCGCCGCCGGGACGCGCGGTCCGGCGGCGCCAGCGCGCTCATGCCGCGAGCGCGAGCTCGTCCAGGCGCTGCCGCGCCCGCTCGGCGTTTAGCGCCCGCCCTTCGATGACGAGGGCGCGCGTGGCCATGTCGACGCTGCCCTCGATGGCGACGACGGCGTCGTTGTAGGCGGCGTACTCGGAGACGCCGGTCCGGAACAGCGCGAAGCCCTTGATCACGTGCAGGTGCGCCGCCTCGCGGTGCGGGATGGCGTAGCCGCGCACGTCGGCGGAGATCGCGCCGCGTTCGGTCTCGATCGTCTCGCGGATGTCGAGCTCGACGCTGCCGTCCTCGCGGATGGTGATCTGGTCGACGCCCCGCACGCGGGCGCCCGCCAGTTCGCCGTCGGTCATGCGTCCGTCGAAGTAGTTGTCGACGCGGACGGCGCCAGCCACGGGGCGATCTCGACCGAGTCGGTGAGTCGGGCTTCGAAGCGGTAGTCGAGCTGCATGGTGTTCTCCTTTGGCTCTCGATGTGTTCCTGGCAGTGGTCAGGCGTCGAGGCACACATCGACAGCCAGCGGGGGCGCGTCAGCGCCGGCGGCATGGCGGTCGCGCCGGCGATGGCCCCGCACGGGGCGCGCAACGTCGGCGACGGCATCGCACGCGTCGCCGGCGTCTTCTCCAGCAACACGATCGTCGCCGTGTTCGACGACGAGTTCGCGGGAGTCGGCACGCGCGTGGTCGGCACGCCCCCGCCCGCCGACGCGCCGGTCGCCAG
>JBKGUS010000310.1:0-18163 GCA_046462295.1 Thermoleophilaceae bacterium
TTCCTCACCTTCATGCTCGACTGGGCGCACTCCCACGGCGTCGACGAGGTGATCCTGTCCTGCGGGTTCATGTCGGACGACGTCAAGCGCGTCCTCGGCGACATCTACGACGGCATGCGGCTCCGCTACGTGATCGAGGAGAAGCCGCTCGGCACCGCCGGCCCCATACGCCTCGCCTACGAGGAGGGTCTCCTCGAGGAACGCCTCTTCGTGCTGAACGGCGACGTACTCACGGACATCGACCTGACCGCCGAGCTCGCCCAGCACGAGCGCACCGGCGCGCGCGTGACGCTCGCGCTCCACCCGGTCGAGGACACCTCGAGCTACGGCGTCGTGCCGACAGACTCGGAGGGGCGCGTCGAGGCGTTCCTCGAGAAGACCGAGGGCGAGGCGCCCACCAACCGCATCAACGCCGGCGCCTACATCGTGGAGCGCGAGGTGGTCGAGGGGATCCCGTCCGGCCGTGCGGTCTCCTTCGAGCGCGAGGTCTTCCCGGCGCTCGTCGGGGACGGCCTCTACGGCTTCCCGGCCGCCGGCTACTGGATCGACATCGGGACGCCCGACCGCTACCTGGAGGCGACCTGGGACCTGCTCGCCGGCCGCGTCCGCTCGAAGCTGCCGCCGCGCGACGAGACCGGCTCGCTTGTCTACGAGGGCTGCCTGCTGTCCGGCGCGCACGTGGGGCCCCAGGCCGTGCTGGGCCGGCACTGCTCGGTGGGGAGCGACTCGCGCATCGAGCGTTCCGTGCTGCACGACCGCGTGGTCGTGGGGGCGGACGCCGTCGTGGTGGAGAGCGTGCTCGGCGCCGGGGTGAGGGTCGGCGAGAGCGCCCGCCTGCTGCCCGGCGCCGTGGTGGGGGCCGGCGCGGTGATCGGGGAAGGGGCGACGATCGGGGAGCGCGCGCGGATCGATCCGGGCGCGGAGATCGAGGCGGGCGCGAGCGTCGAGGCCGGCGGTCTGGTCGACGCGCCGGAGGCCGCGCGATGAGCGGCACGCTCGACCGCCAGACGATCCAGGCCGCCGACCCCCAGAACATGCTCGGCGACGTCCTCGCCCAGCCCTTGCAGCTGGGCGACGCGCTCTGGCGGGCCCAGTCAGCCGGGATCGAGAAGCGCGACCGGCCCGGCGGGCTGGTCGTCTGCGGCATGGGCGGCTCCGCGATCGGCGGCGACCTTGCGGCCGCCGCCCTCGGCGACCGCGCGACCCGGCCGATAACCACGATGCGCGGCTACGCGCTCGAGGCGTGGACCCTGCCCGACAGCCTCGTCCTGTGCGCGAGCTACTCGGGCAACACCGAGGAGGCGCTCGCCTGCTTCGAGGCGGCCGGCGCGGCCGGCGCCGGCCGGGTGGCGCTCACCACCGGCGGGAAGCTTGCCGAGGCCGCGCGCGAGGAGTCCGTCCCGGTGATCGGCGTGCCCGCCGGCATGCAGCCGCGCGCCGCCGTGCTGTACATGATCGTCGCCACGCTGGAGTGCGCGGCGCTGTGCGGAGCGGCTCCGGGCGTGCACGCCGAGATCGACACGGCCACCGCACTGCTCGAGCAGCTCGTCGAGGAGTGGGGCCCGGACGCGCACGAGGACTCCGAGGCGAAGGCCCTGGCGCGCACACTGCAGGGGACGATCCCGGTCGTCCACGGCGCCGGCCCGACCACCGCCCCGGCCCGGCGCTGGAAGACCCAGATCAACGAGAACGCCGCCGCTGCGGCCTTCTGGAGCGATCTGCCCGAGGCGAACCACAACGAGGTCTGCGGCTGGCCGCGCGGCCGGGCGCTCGCCCCCTTGTCGGCGGTCTTCCTCGAGGATCCGGACCAGCATCCGCGCATTCACAGGCACATCGATCTCACCGCTACCGAGGTGGAGGCCGCGGGCGCGCCGGTGCTGCGCGTCGAGTCGCGCGGCGACAGCCGTTTGGAGCGCGTGCTGTCGCTCGTGCTGCTGGGCGACCTCGCGAGCGTCTACCTGGCCGTCCTCGAAGGGGTCGACCCCACGCCGGCCGAGCCGCTCGACCGGTTCAAGGCAGCTTTGGCCAAACCTTGACACGATCGTGTTAAGCTTGGTCCCTCGCGCGATGGAGGGGCTTACGATCAACCAGGCCGCGTCGACCACCGGATGGTCGCCGCGAATGCTGCGCTACATAGAGAGCGCGGGCCTGATCGAGCCCCCGCGCACGCCGTCCGGCTACCGCGTCTTCGGCCCGGGCGAGCTGCAGCGCCTGCGAACGCTGCGTGAGCTGCTCGCCCGTTTCGATTGCGCACTGTCAGACGTCGCATTCGCCCGTCGCCTCGCCTCGGACGGCGAGCTGCGCGCCGCCCTCGACCGCTGGTTCGAGGAGCGCCCGGAGCGTCCCGAGGGGATCGACTCCGGCGATTGGCTTCGCTGGGAGCAGGAGAAGCACGAGCGCCTGCTTGCCCTCGACCCCCCGACACTGGAGAAGACGCCCGCATGACAGTCACCGAGACCACGACGCAGGACTTCAAGGTCGCCGACCTCTCGCTCGCCGAGTTCGGGCGCAAGGAGATCACCCTGGCCGAGCACGAGATGCCCGGCCTGATGGCGATGCGGGCCGAGTACGGCGAGGCGCAGCCCCTGCGCGGCGCGCGCATCACCGGCTCGCTCCACATGACCGTGCAGACGGCCGTCCTGATCGAGACGCTCGTCGCGCTCGGCGCGGAGGTGCGCTGGGCGAGCTGCAACATCTTCTCGACGCAGGACCACGCCGCCGCCGCCATCGCCAAGGCGGGCATCCCGGTGTTCGCGTGGAAGGGCGAGACGCTCGAGGAGTACTGGTGGTGCACCGAGCAGGCGCTCACCTGGCCGGGCCACGACGGCCCCAACATGATCCTCGACGACGGCGGCGACGCCACGCTGCTCGTCCACAAGGGCGCCGAGTTCGAGCGCGCCGGCGCCGTGCCGGATCCCGCCTCCGCCGACTCCGAGGAGTTCCGCGTGGTGCTCTCGCTGCTCCAGCGCACGCTCGCCGAGGACCCGCAGAAGTGGACCCGCATGGGCGAGGGCGTGAAGGGCGTCACCGAGGAGACCACCACCGGTGTGCACCGCCTCTACGAGATGCAGCAGGCCGGCACGCTGCTGTTCCCGGCGATCAACGTGAACGACTCGGTCACCAAGTCGAAGTTCGACAACCTCTACGGCTGCCGCCACTCGGTGATCGACGGGATCAACCGCGCCACCGACGTGATGATCGCCGGCAAGACCGCGCTGATCTGCGGCTACGGCGATGTCGGCAAGGGCTGCGCCCAGTCGCTGCGCGGCCAGGGCGCGCGCGTGGTGATCGCGGAAATCGACCCGATCTGCGCCCTGCAGGCGGCCATGGACGGCTACCAGGTGGTGACGCTCGAGGACGTCGTCGAGACGGCGGACATCTTCGTCACCGCCACTGGCAACCGCGACGTGATCGGCGCCCCGCACATGGAGCGCATGAAGCACCAGGCGATCGTCGGCAACATCGGCCACTTCGACAACGAGATCGACATGGCCGGCCTGGCGCGGGTCCCGGGCGTCGAGCGGGTGAACGTCAAGCCGCAGGTCGACGAGTGGCGCTTCGCCGACGGCCACTCGATCATCGTCCTGTCGGAGGGCCGCCTGCTGAACCTCGGCAACGCGACCGGCCACCCGAGCTTCGTGATGTCGAACTCGTTCACGAACCAGACGATCGCCCAGGTCGAGCTGTTCTCGAAGAACGAGGACTACGAGAAGCAGGTCTACGTGCTGCCGAAGCACCTGGACGAGAAGGTCGCCCGCCTGCACCTGGACTCGCTCGGCGCGCGGCTCACCGAGCTGACCCCCGAGCAGGCGGCCTACATCGGCGTGCCGGTGGAGGGGCCGTACAAGAGCGACCATTACCGCTACTAAGGCCGACATCGCCGACCCGTCGCTCGCCCAGATCGGGCGGGCGCGGGTCGAGTGGGCCGAGGGCCAGATGCCGGTCCTCCGCTCGATCCGGGAGCGGTTCGAGACCGAGGCGCCCCTCTCCGGGACAAAGCTCGCCGCCTGCCTGCACGTGACTGCGGAGACCGCGAACCTGATGCAGGCGCTGGCCGGTGGCGGCGCTGACGTCGGGCTGTGCTCCGCCAACCCGCTGACCACGCAGGACGAGGTGGCCGCGGCCTTGGTCGATGATGGGATTCCGGTGCTGGCGAAGCGGGGCGAAAGCGCGGACAGCTACGCGCAGCACGTCGCGTCGCTCGCCGAATGGGGGCCCGACATCACCCTCGACGACGGCGCCGACCTGCTCGCGCTGCTCCACCGCTGGGAGCGGCCCGTCAAGGGCGGCGCGGAGGAGACCACGACCGGCCTGCTGAGGCTGCGGCGGCTCGAGGCCGAGGGCAAGCTCACCTGCCCGGTCATCGCCGTCAACGAGTCGCGCACCGAGCGCACCTTCAACGACCGCTACGGAACCGGCCAGTCCGCCCTCGACGGGATCCTGCGCGCCACCAACCTGCTGCTGGCCGGCCGCACGCTCGTGCTGTTCGGCTACGGCGCGACCGGCAAGGGGATCGCTCAGCGCGCCCGCGGCGCCGGCGCGCACGTGATCGTCTGCGAGGTCGACCCGATGCGCGCCCTCGAGGCGCGTATGGACGGCTACGAGGCGATGCCCGCCCTCGAGGCGGCGGAGCGCGGGGACCTGTTCGTGACGGTGACGGGCTCGCGCGACGTGGTGCGGCGCGAGCACATGGAGCGCATGAAGGACGGCGCCGTGCTGGCCAACGCGGGCCACTTCGACGTGGAGATCGACCTACCCGGCCTGCGGGAGCTCGCGGGAGGGAAGGTGCGCGACGTGCTGCCGCTCGTCGAGCAGTACGAGGTGGGCGACGGACGCCGTCTCAACCTGCTGGCGCAGGGCCGGGTCGTGAACCTCGCGGCCGGGGAGGGACATCCAGCCGCGGTGATGGACATGAGCTTCGCCAACCTGGCGCTCGCGGTGGAGCACCTCGCGCTGCACGGCGAGCACCTGGAGCACCGCGTGCTGCCGATGCCGCAGGAGCTCGACGCCGAGATCGCCCGGTTGAAGCTCGAGTCGCTCGGGGTCGAGATCGACTCGCTCACCCCGGAGCAGGAGCGCTACCTGAGCTCGTGGGGCGAGTGAGGCGGCTGGCGCCGCTGAGCCGTCAAGCGGCCCGCGGCAGCAGCCGGCCCAGCGTGCTCCTGCCCGAACGCTGCGCGCGGCCGTCCAGCGAGACCTGCAGGCGCAGCAGGTCGACGAGCTCGCCGCTCGGGCGGAACGGGTCGGCGATCGCGGCGCCGGAGTTGATCTCGATCGCGGCCCACAGCTCGCCGCCCACCTCGGCGAGCAGCGCTTCGCCGGTCGGCGGAGAGGCGCTGTCGAGCGCTGCGAGGCGGAACAGCGCGCTCGTGTCGGACGAATCAGCGCGGCGGATGGTGAGCGTCTCGTCGGTCATGTTGGTCCCCCTTGGTGTCGGTTTGATGCTTCTCGTACATTCTCGACGATCGGGTCCATAAGCTCAAATTCGAACTTCTGCTGGCTCCGATAAGCTCCAGTTATGCTCGACGTCAAGCAGCTGAGGGTGCTCCGGGCGGTCGCCGAACACGGCTCGTTCTCCGCCGCCGCCGAGGCGCTGTCCTACACGCAGCCCGCCATCTCCCAGCAGGTCGCCGCGCTCGAGAAGCAGACCGGCACAACGCTGGTGGACCGCACGAGCCGCGGGGTCCGCCTCACAGAGGCCGGGCTCGCCCTCGTCGACCACGCCGAGGTCGTGCTCGCCCGGCTCGCTGCCGCCGAGGCGGAGCTGGAGGCCATTGCCGGCGTCCGCGGCGGACGCGTGAGGCTCGCCTCCTTCCCCACCGCGGGCGCGTCGCTGCTGCCCCCGGCCGTGGCGCTCTTCACGGAACGTCACCCGCACGTCGAGCTGAGCTTCGTGGAGCGCGAGCCCGAGGAGGCCGCGCAGATGCTCCGTGCCGCGGAGCTCGAGGTGGCGATCGTCTTCGAATACGCCGAGTACAACCAGCCGGAGCTCGAGCACTTCTACGAGGGCATCGAACTGCACAGGCTCGTCGACGATCCGATGTACCTCGCGCTGCCGCTCGGTCACCCCGCCGTCCGCAAGCCGCGTGTGCGCCTGCAGGACCTGTCGGAGGAGACCTGGATCCAGGAGAGCGGCAACCACAGCTGGTGCGGCCGCTTTCACGAGACCGCGTGCCTGGCGGCGGGCTTCAAGCCGAAGGTCGGCTTCCGGTCCGACGACTACAACGTCGTCCAAGGGCTGGTCGCGGCCGGCGTGGGTATCTCGCTGCTGCCGGGGCTGTCCCTGACGAACGTCCGAGAGGACATCGTGGTCCGCTCGCTGGGGCGCAAGCCACCCACCCGCCGCATCGCCGCGGCGACGCTCGCCGGCCGCTACCGCTCGCCCGCCACCGAGGCGATGCTGGGCATCCTCGAGGAGGTCGCCGCGCGCTTCGAGCTTCCCTCGGGCGCCGCGGTGGCAGCCGCCTGAGGCCTTAGAGTCGGGGCCGCATGAGCGGCTGGCCCAGGCTTCTCGGCGGACTGGCGGTCCTCGGCGGCCTCGTGCTCGCGGAGTCCCTCTTCATGCCGTGGTACAGCCTCGACGTCACGGTGGCGGGGACCGAGGCCCGCTCCACGCACAGCGCCTGGCAGTCGATGGCGCTGATGGACGTGCTGCTCCTCCTCGCAGCCCTCACCGCGATCGCATCCGGCGTGATGCTGGTCCGCCGCGGCGAGCTCGCCCTCGTCGTATGCCTGGCGGGCGTGGCCGCGGTCCTCATGAGCCTCGCCGGCCTGATCGATCTCCCCGACCCCGGGCTCGCCGCCGTGCCGGGCGACGACGTCGCCGTCGGCCGCCTCGCCGGGCCGTTCGTCGCCCTCGTCGCGTCCGCCGGGATCGCCTTCGCGGGCTTCGCTTCTATCCTGCGGCCATGGTCCCAGAGGCCGGGCTCGAGAAGACCGAGGCGGGACTCGCGCCGAAGGGCGAGGGCTGGTTCGTCCTGAACGCGCGCGACGCGCGCTGGCGCCGCCGTGAGGGTCGCGGCCACAGCCTCCCCCTCACCGGCTGGGACGACGCCGAGGCCCAGGCCCACTTCTCGCAGCTCGGCGTCCTGCTGTACGTCCTCGATCCCGGCGAGCCGATCGGGATGTACCACTGGGAGGCCGACCAGGAGGGCTTCCTCGTCCTCTCCGGCGAGGCGCTCCTGATCGTCGAGGGCGAGGCGCGGCCGCTGCGGCAGTGGGACTTCGTCCACTGCCCGCCCGAGACCAGGCACATCATCCTCGGGGCCGGGGACGGCCCGTGCGTCGTCCTGGCCGCCGGTGCCCGCGAGCACATCGGCGAGGACGTGAACGGCGGTGCGTACACGGTCGACGATGTCGCGCTCCGGCACGGCGCCGGCGTCGAGGAGGAGACGAGCGACCCGGGCGAGGCCTACGCCCGCTTCCCGGACTCCGAGCCGGCGCCCTACCGCGACGGCTGGCTGCCGGGCGCCTAGGCGAGGGCCGGCATGCAGGGGCGCTCGGCGGCCCGTGCGCCGTCAGCTCGACGCCGTCCTCGTCGGCCTCGCGAACCTCCACGTCGAACCCCACACGGACGCCGGCCAGCTTGCCGCTCACGCGGGCGGTGCTCCCCGCGACCAGCCGGACCCCGTCGAGGTCCTCGACGTCGAAGTCGATCGGCGACCAGAGCCGGATCGCGTCGGGGTCGGTGAGCACCTCGAGCAGCTGCTCGGGGCGCGCGTTTGCCTGCGTGCTCGTCGTTCATTCGGCCATGGCGACGAGATTGCCACCGCACAAAGGCCTGCACATCGGCCTGGACGGCGATCTGGGGTCATCCTTTCGGACGATGTCGGAGCCCCGCCCCGGAGGTACTTTGATCAGGTGAGCCGGCTCCGAACCATGCACGCGCGGATGCGGGCGATGGATCCGTTCCACGCCGACATCGCGCTGGCGGCGGCGTTCGTCGTCGCCGCGGTGATCGAGGTCCTCACGGTGCCGTCGAGGGGCGACGACACGGCGGTCACCGTCGTCGCCGGGGTCATGGCGCATGCGGGCCTCGCCTGGCGGCGCCGCGATCCGCTCGTCGCCGCCGTGGTCTTCGCGGTCCCCACGGCCCTGCAGGCGGTCGCCGAGGGGTTCCTCACGCAGGACACGACCGTGCAGTTCCTCGCCGCGATGCTCCTGCTCTTCTCGATCGGCCGCTACGCCGAGGGACGGACATTCTGGATCGCCGTTCCGGTGGTGATGGCTGGAAGCGGGACCGCCCTGACGATCGAGAACGGGCTCGAGCGCAGCGAGTACGTCTTCTGGTTCATCTGCCTCTTCAGCCTGCCCGCCCTCGTCGGGCGGGCCCTGCGCAACCGGGCACGGATTCAGAGCGAGCTGCGCGAGAAGACCGAGCTGATCGAGCGACAGCGAGCGGAGCGAGCCCGGAGCGCGGTGGAGGACGAGCGCGAGCGGATCGCCTCGGAGCTTCAGGCCGTGGTCGCGAACGGCGTCAGCGCGATGGTCGTCCAGGCGGAGACCGTGCCGCGCGTCCTGGCCGCCGGCGAACCGGAGCGCGCCGAGCGCGCCTTCGCCGCGATCGAGGAGACGGGGCGCGACGCGCTCGTCGAGATGCGACGGCTGCTGGGCGTCCTGCGCCGCGACGGCGACCGGCCCGAGCTGGCGCCGCAGCCCGGGCTGGGGCGGCTCGACGCGCTCGTCGAACGCGCGCGGCACGGCGGCCTAGAGGTGACCGTGCGCGAGGAGGGCGACACCCGGCCGCTCGCGCCGGGCATCGACCTCACCGCGTACCGCATCGTGCAGGACGCCCTGGAGGCAGCGGCCGAGAAGGGTGCCTCGAAGGCCCAGGTGCTGGTCCGCTTCGGCGAGCGCGAGCTCGTCGTGGGTGTGCGCGACGACCGCGAGGGCGGCGCGTCGGACCGGCTGCCGGGCTTGAGGGACCGGGCCAGGCTGTACGGCGGCTATCTCGAGGCCGCGCCCTCCGGCGAATGGTTCGCGCTCCGCGCCCGCATCCCGATCGAGCACGAGGCGGCTACGCCGGCGCCGACGGGGTCGGGCTCGTGAGCAGGCTGCCCCGGGACTGGCGCCTGCTCGACCGGCTCTTCGTCGCCGTGCTCGTCGGCGCGGGGTGGGTGAACGTGCTGACCGCGTCGGACCGCCAGGGCTCGGTCGTCCTGAACCTGCTCGTGATCTCCCTGATGGGGGTCTCGCTGCTCTGGCGACGGGACAGGCCGCTCGTCCCGGTCGTCTGCTGCGGCATCGGGATGCCCCTCTCCGCCGCCGTCCTCACCGCGCCGCCATACATCTTCGTCTCGATCGCCATGATGGCCACCGCGTCGTACTCCGCGGGCGCGCATCTGGAGCGGCGCCAGTCGCTGCGCGGGCTCGCACTGGTGGTCCTGTCGCTGGGGACGGTGGTGCTTATCTTCGACCCGAGCGACTGGTTCTTCCCGATCGCGATCTTCGGCGTCGTCCCCTGGCTCGCGGGCCGGACGATCCGCAACCAGACGCTGCTGGCGCGGGAGCTCGCCGAGAAGGCCGAGCTCGCCGAGCACGCCCGCGAGGAGGAGGAGCGCCGAGCGATCGTCACCGCGGAGATCGCCGCCGACCTGATCGTCTCCGAGACGACCATGAAGACCCACGTCGCGCGGATCCTGATGAAGCTCGAGGTGCGCGACCGGGTGCAGGCGGTGGTGCTCGCCTACGAGTCGGGTGTCGTCGCACCGGGGGACGCGTCGTGAGCGCAGCCGTCTCGAAGATGCGTCGTGAGGGGCTGCCGGAGACAGCAGTCGAGACCTTCGCCTACTACGAGCGTCTGCTGCGGGAGGGCGACCAGGGCACGCTCCCGGAAAGCGAGCTCGAGCCGCTCTCGGATCTCCCTGACGCGGATTCGTTGCCCTCCAGCGACGGCGCGGCGCTCGACCGGGCCGTGGTGCTCAAGCTGAACGGCGGGCTTGGAACGAGCATGGGCATGACGAAGGCCAAGTCCCTGCTCGAGGTCAAGGAGGGCCTCACGTTCCTCGACATCATCGTGCGCCAGATCCTGTCGCTGCGGGAGCGGCACGAGGCCCGCGTCCCGCTCCTTCTCATGAACAGCTTCGCCACGCGCGACGACACGCTGGCGGCGCTCGAGCGCTACCCGGGCCTCGCCGTCGACGGGCTCCCGCTCGACTTCCTCCAGGGCCGGGTGCCGAAGCTGCTCGAGGACGGGCACGAGCCGGTCGAGTGGCCTGCAGATCCGGCGCTCGAATGGGCGCCACCGGGGCACGGGGACGTGTACACCTCTCTGGCCGCCTCCGGGCTGCTCGGCGAGCTGCTCGAGCGCGGCTACCGCTACGTGTTCATCTCGAACTCCGACAACCTGGGCGCGGTGCTCGACACACGGATACTCGACTGGTTCGCGGGGGAGGGGCTGCCGTTCCTGTCGGAGTCGACGGACCGCACCGAGGGTGACCGTAAGGGCGGCCACCTGGCGCGGCGCCGCTCGGACGGAAGGCTGGTGCTGCGCGAGACCGCGCAGACGCCGGACGAGGACCGCGAGGCGTTCGAGGACGTGTCGCGGCACCGGTACTTCAACTGCGACAGCATCTGGGTGGACCTGCGGGCGCTTGAGGAGACGCTGTCCTCGCGCGGGGGAGTGCTGGGGCTGCCGATGATCGTGAACCGCAAGACGGTGGACCCGAACGACGCGTCATCGCCGGCGGTGGTGCAGCTGGAGACGGCCATGGGAGCGGCGATCGGGGTGTTCGAGGGGGCAGGCGCGCTACGGGTGCCGCGAAGCCGGTTCACGCCGGTGAAGACGACGAGCGACCTGCTGGTGGTCCGCTCGGACGCCTACCGGCTCGGCGAGGACTGGACGGTGAGCACCGCACGCGACAAGCCGCCGGTGGTGTCGCTCGACCCGGAGTACTACAAGCTGATGGGCGACTTCGAGCCCCGCTTCCCCGCGGGCCCGCCGTCGCTGCTGGAGTGCGAGCGTCTCGAGGTGGAGGGGGACGTGACGTTCGGGCGGGACGTAACCGTGCGCGGAGCAGTGAAGGTAGAGGGCCCGCGCCGCGTGGCCGATGGCGAAGTGCTGGGGGGCTAGCCGGACCGAAGCTCAATACGAAAGTTGCCTCTGAGGCAACAAACGTATGGAGCCTCCCTCCGGGCAGCCCTTCATTGTGTCGTTCGCCGCGAGCAACCCGCGCGCCTCCGCCTACCGCGCCTCCGCCGGCGCCCGCCCGCCGGCCTCCTCCCGCTCCTCCAGCCTCTCCCGGCGCCGCTCCTCCTCCTCGCTCTGCGTGAGCATCCGCATGAAGAGCGCGACCATCACGAGCACGAGCGTGAAGGATTGCTCGACCATCATGATCACGCCGCCGATGTTCTGGTCCTCGACCGGGGTGAGGCCCCAGATGCGCGGGGTCTGCTCGTAATAGGGGTAGAGCGCGGTGGAGCTCCAGGCCAGGTAGAGCCCGAGCGCCGCCAGGCCCGCCTTCGCGGCGGCGATGTAGCCGAGCGGCTGGAGCCCCGTCATACGGCGGCGCATCGGCACGGGTTGGATGAGCGGCCACCAGAGCGCCACTCCGGCTGCGAAGAACGAGGCATGCTCGAGCAGGTGGACGAAGGCGTTCTCGGCGGCGGCGTCGTAGAGCGCGGGGATGTGCCAGAGGTACATGGTGGCCAGCCAGAGCGCGATGCCGGTGGCGGGGTTGGCGAGTGGCCCGAGCGCCCGCTCCAGCCGCATCAGCCGGCGGGTGGCGGGGCGCATGATCGTGCGCGAGAGGCCGAGGAGGATCAGGAGCGGCGCGATGTCGCCCAGCAGCACGTGCTGGACCATGTGGGCGGAGAAGAGGTAGTCCTCGCCGAGGCCGTCGATCGGCGAGACGAGGGCGGCGAGAAGGGCGAGCACGCCGGCGCCGAAGGCGAGCGCCTGAAGCGGCCCGGCACCGCTCGGCGTACGGCCCCGCGCCGCGGCCTCCCGGCGCACCTGGAGAAAGCGCCAGACGTAGATCCCGGCGATCAGCGCGAGCGGAGCGAGCACAGCGGGATCCGAGAGCCACTGGATGTGCGGATGACCCGCCGCGTTTTCACCGGACACGCACAGGATTGTCGCAACGAGGTGGCCCGCCGTCGCGCACGAAGCGCGACGCTGGCGCAATGCTCGCCGTGCTCCTGGCGTCACCTCTTTGCCCGTCGTGCGGGGCGCTTGAGCCAAGGGCGCGTGCGCCCCTCGCGCACGATCGGCTGGTGCTGCCTTGATCGCCGCCGTCGTGGCCCCGCCGCTCTGCTGGTCTTGCGGCGCTCCCGCTTCGCGCGGGCGGGCGCTCTGCGGGGTCTGCCGGCGCGGGCTCGTGTTCCTCCCTCGTGAGCCCGTCGTCCTCTCCGGCGTCCGGATCTGGGCGCCGCTCGCCTACGAAGGACCAGGCCGCGACCTCGTTCGTGCGCTCAAGTTCCGCGGCGCTCGGTCGCTCGCCCGCGAGATGGCCGCGCTCGTCGTCGCGTCCGCTCCGCGCGACCTTCTCCGCGGCGACCTCGTGCCGGTCCCGCTCCACCCGGTCCGGCAGCGGCGCCGCGGCTTCAACCAGGCCGCCGCCCTGACCGCTTCGATTGCCCGTACGACCGGTCTCGCCATCTCCGACTGCCTGCGCCGCCGGGGACCCGGCCCGCCCCAGGTAGGCCGCACGCGCGGCGCCCGCCTCTCCGGCCCGGCCGGCTCGATCGAGGCGAGCGCACGCGTGCCGCCCACGGCGCTGATCGTCGACGACGTCGTGACCACCGGCGCGACGATCGCCGCCTGCGCGTCCGCCCTGGTGCGGGCCGGCACGACCGAGGTCGCCGCGATCGCCTTCGCCCGCACCCCGGGGCGGTGATACGGGGCGCCCGGGTTGCGCGGACCGCCTTGCCGCAAGCACTCGGCTTGGCCGAGTGCGCGCGGACCGCCTTGCCGCAAGCACTCGGCTTGGCCGAGTGCGCGCGGACCTTTACCATCGAACGACGGCTACCGAGGAGGGCAGATGCGCATCCAGGTAAAGGGCCGGAACGGCGCGACCGTCGACGACGAAGTCCGCTCCCGAGTGGAGAAGAAGCTCGCCAAGGTGTCACGTCAGGTCTCACCCCTCGCGGTCCTGGAGATCGAGCTGCGCGAGGAGCGCAACCCCGCGATCAGGGACTCCCAGGTCGCCGAGGCCACTCTCCACCTGAAGGGCGTGACCCTCCGCGCCAGCGAGAGCTCGACCGACATGGGCCACTCGATCAACATGATGGCCGAGGACCTGGCCCGCCAGGTGAAGAAGCACCGGGACAAGCGGCGCGCCCGCCGCGAAGCGCACAAGGGCGCGCAGGAACGGCTCGCCTAGGAACCGGCCCACTCTTCCCGCGCACAACCGGCCCTGTGCATAGGGCCACATTGCACCTACCCTGAGCCCCACCATGGCCACCGCTCCCAGCGACCGCACCCGCGTCCGCCGCGTGCCCCAGCGCGGCGCCTACGAGCGCGAGACCATCGAGGCCATCCTCGACGAGACCCTCGTCAGCCACGTCGGCTTCGTCCACGACGACCGGCCGGTCGTCATCCCCACCCTCCACGCCCGCCTGGGCGACCGCCTCTTCCTGCACGGCTCCGCGGCGAGCCGCATGCTGGGCACGCTGCAGAAGGGCGTCCCCGTCTGCGCCACCGCCACGCTGATCGACGGGCTCGTGCTCGCCCGCTCCGCGTTCCACCACTCCGTCAACTACCGCTCGGTCGTCGTCTTCGGCACGGCCACCCTGCTCGAGCCCGGCGAGGAGACCGTGAAGGCCCTCGAGCTCTTCACCGAGAAGCTCGTGCCCGGTCGCTGGGCCGACGTCCGGCCGCCCACCCGCAAGGAGCTCAAGGGCACCAAGGTCCTCAGCCTCCCGCTCGATGAGGCGTCCGCCAAGGTCCGCACCGGCCCGCCCATCGATGATGACGAGGACTACGACCTGCCCGTCTGGGCGGGCGTCCTGCCGCTCGCCACGGAGGCCGCCGAACCTCAGCCGGACCCCCGTCTCGATCCGGCGATCGAGACGCCCGGCTACGTCGCCGCCTGGCGCCGCTGAGCGCAACCCCGCGTTGCTACCGTAGCCTTGATGTCCATCCTCGACCGCGCCCTGCGGGTCGGCGAGTCCAAGAAGTTCAAGGCCTTCGAGCGGAACGTCGCCCGCATCAACGATTACGAGCCCGAGCTGGAGCTCGAGTCGGACGATGAGCTGCGCGCGCGCTACGAGGCGCTGCGCGAGCGCCACCTGAACGGCGAGCCGCTCGACGACCTCCTGTTCGAGTCCTTCGCCCTCACCCGCGAGGCCGGCAAGCGCACGCTCGAACAGCGCCACTTCGACGTGCAGCTGATCGGCGGCATGGTCCTGCACGACGGCTCGATCGCCGAGATGAAGACGGGCGAGGGAAAGACCCTCACCGCCACGCTCCCAATCGTCCTCAACGCGCTGGCGGCCCGCGACGAGAAGGGCCACCCCGCCAAGGGCGGGGGCATACACCTTGTGACGGTCAACGACTACCTCGCCCGCCGCGACGCCAACTGGATGAAGCCGATCTACGACCTGCTGGGCGTGACCGTCGGCGTGATCCAGTCGCAGATGCACCCCATCGACAAGATGGAGGCGTACGCGCGCGACGTCACCTACGGCACCAACTCCGAGTTCGGCTTCGACTACCTGCGCGACAACCTCGCCGACTCGCTCGAGGAAAAGGTTCAGCGCGGCCACGGCTACGCGATCGTCGATGAGGTCGACAACATCCTCATCGACGAGGCGCGCACGCCGCTGATCATCTCGGGGCAGCCGGAGAAGGCCGCCGACCTCTACTACAAGTTCGCCAAGCTCGCCAAGACGATGGAGCCGGGCAAGAAGCCCGAGGGCCTCGAGGCGAAGTCGAAGGACTGGGTGGCGGACTACGACTTCGAGCCCGAGGAGAAGCACAAGACGGTCTCCGTCAGCGAGAAGGGCGTCGAGAAGGCGGAGCGCTTCCTCGGCATCGACAACCTCTACCGCGCGGAGTACGGCCACCTAGTGAACCACCTGCAGCAGGCGCTGAAGGCGGAGTCGCTCTACAAGAAGGACGTCGACTACGCGGTGATCGACGGCGAGGTGAAGATCATCGACGAGTTCACCGGGCGCATCCTGGAGGGCCGCCGCTGGTCGGAGGGCCTGCACCAAGCGGTCGAGGCGAAGGAGGGTGTGGCGATCCAGGAGGAGAACCAGACCGTCGCCACGATCACCTACCAGAACTACTTCCGCAGGTACGACAAGCTCGCGGGGATGACCGGCACGGCCCTCACCGAGGCCACCGAGTTCATGAAGATCTACGAGCTCCAGGTCGTCGACATCCCAACCAACCGCCCGATGATCCGGGTCGACAACAACGACCAGATCTACAAGACCAAGGACGGCAAGTGGAACGCCGTCGCGCGCGAGATCGAGGAGCGCAACAAGATCGGCCAGCCCGTGCTGGTGGGCACGATCTCCGTGGAGGTCTCCGAAGTCCTGTCGCGGGAGCTCACCAAGCGCGGCGTCAAGCACACCGTGCTGAATGCGAAGCCCGAGCACGCCGAGCGCGAGGGCGAGATCATCGCCGAGGCCGGGCAGCCCTTCGCGGTCACGATCGCCACCAACATGGCCGGCCGCGGCGTGGACATCAAGCTCGGCGGGAACGAGGAGCACCTCACCCAGCTGGAGCTGACGAAGCGCGGGCTCGAGCCGGGCACGGAGGAGTGGGACGCGGCCTGGGACGAGCTCTTCCCACAGATGGAGGCCCGCGTCGTCGAGGACCGCGAGAAGGTGATGGAGGCCGGCGGCCTCTTCATCCTCGGCACCGAGCGCCACGAGTCGCGTCGGATCGACAACCAGCTTCGCGGCCGCTCGGGCCGCCAGGGCGACCCGGGCGAGTCACGCTTCTACCTGTCCGCGGAGGACGACTTGGTGCGCCTGTTCGCGGGCGACCGGATCTACCGCATCCTCGACAACAAGTTCCTCGCCCAGCAGGACGAGGAGGGCAACGAGCTGCCGATCGAGCACAAGATGCTCACCAAGCAGATCGAGGGCGCCCAGAAGAAGGTCGAGGACCAGAACTTCCTGCAGCGCAAGCGCGTCCTCGAGTACGACGACGTGATGAACCAGCAGCGCGAGATCATCTACGAGTACCGCGACCGCATCCTGGAGGGCCAGGACATGTCGGACGTGGCGCGCACCCAGATCTCCGACGCGATCGAGCGGCTCGCCGGCGAGTACATGCAGGGCGAGTACCAGGAGGACTGGGACCTCGACGCACTGTTCACGCAGCTCGAGCAGATCTACCCGGTCTCGTACGACCCCGAGGACGTCGGCGAGGGCGAGGGCCGCGAGGCGTTCATCGAGAAGCTGCGCGAGGACGTGGTCGACGCCTACAACGAGCGCGAGGAGGAGCTCGGCGAGGAGCTGATGCGCGCGCTCGAGCGCTACATGCTGCTCCAGATCATCGACAACCGCTGGCGCGAGCACCTGCACGACATGGACTACCTGCGCGAGGGCATCCACCTCCGCGGGTTCGCGCAGATCGACCCGCTCGTCGCCTACAAGAACGAGGGCTTCGAGATGTTCACGGAGCTCATGAACAACATCTGGGACGAGTTCGCGCGGTACATCTTCAACGTCGAGGTCTCGGTCGAGCAGGAGCAGCAGCAACAGCAGCCGGCCCAGCGCTGGGGCGGGGGCGGCAGCACCACCAGCACGGGCAGGCTCAACTACTCCGGCGGCCACGCCGCCCAGGGGCGCGACGCCATCGCCGCGGCGGCCGGCGCCGCGATCCCCTCCGGGGTGGCCGAGGCCGCCGACCTGGCCGCCGACGAGGTGGCGGACTCGATCCCGGTGGTGGAGACGCGCCGCCTCGACGAGCACGAGAAGCTGGGCCGCAACGACCCCTGCTGGTGCGGCTCCGGCAAGAAATTCAAGAAGTGCCATGGCGCCCAGTAGCGCCACTGGCCTCCGCGACCAGCTGAAGCTGCTCGCGGACTACCTTTGACCCGGCTCGGCTCCAAGCGCGCGTAGCCGAGCTCGAGGGCGACATGCAGGCGCCCGGCTTCTGGGACGACCAGGAGACCGCCGCTCGCACCTCCGCCGAGCACGCCTCGGTCAGCCGCCGGCTGCAGGGCTTTCGCGACCTCGAGCGCGAGGTCGACGACCTCGAGACGCTGGAGGAGATGGCTGCCGAGGACGAGTCGATCGCGGCCGAGCTCGAGGAGCAGCGGGCCGCCGTCGAGGCGCGCCTGGCCGAGCTCGAGGAGGCCCGGCTGTTCAGCGGCGAGTACGACGCGGGCGACGCCGTGGTGACCGTGAACGCAGGCGCCGGTGGCACGGATTCGCAGGACTGGGCGGAGATGCTGCTGCGGATGCTGATGCGCTGGGCCGAGCGGCGGGGCATGAAGGTGGAGCTGAAGGAGGCATCGGCGGGGGAGGAGGCCGGGATCAAGTCGGCCACGTTCATCGCCCGCGGGGAGAACGCCTACGGGCTGTTCTCGGCCGAGAAGGGCGTGCACCGGCTGGTGCGGATCTCGCCCTTCGACGCCCAGTCGCGCCGACACACCGCATTCGCGGGCGTGGAGGTGGCGCCGCTGGTCGAGGACGCCGTCTCGGTGGAGGTCGACCCCGAGGACCTGCAGATCGACACCTACCGTGCCTCGGGCGCGGGCGGGCAGCACGTGAACAAGACCGACTCAGCCGTGCGCATCACCCACCGGCCGACCGGCATCGTGGTGCAGTGCCAGAACGAGCGCTCGCAATCGTCGAACCGCGATACCGCGATGCGGATGCTGCGCGGCAAGCTGATCGAGCTGGAGGAGCGGCGCCGCCAGGAGGCGATCGCGAAGGAGAAGGGCGAGGCCCAGGACGTGGGCTGGGGCTCGCAGATCCGCTCCTACGTGCTGCACCCGTACACGATGGTGAAGGACCACCGCACGAACGTGGAGGCCGGCAACGCCCAGGGCGTGCTCGACGGCGACCTCGACGACTTCGTGCGCGCGGAGCTACTCAGACGCGCCGGCGACGGAGCCGCCGCCTAGCAGGCCCTGAACCGCCGCTTGAACTCGTCCGCCGGCAGCAGGTGGCCCGCGCGCGAGTCGTCCCAGCGGTACCAGACCGCGTGCGTCCTGAGCCAGTTGTGCTCGGGGATCAGGACTTCGAGCACCGTGAC
>JBKGUS010000311.1:0-10234 GCA_046462295.1 Thermoleophilaceae bacterium
CTGGAACTCCATGTTGACCGGGCGGATCGACATGCGGGTGCCGGGGATCTTCGCCCCGAGCGAGAGCGTCACGCCCTCGTTGGGCTGGACGGCCATCACGAGCACGTTCGGCCGGACGCCGATCGAGCCCTCGGCCTCGAACGCCAGGTGAGGCACGGGCTTGAGCGCCACGGCGATCTCGGTGACCTTGCGCGTCAGCCGCTTTCCGGTGCGCAGGTAGATCGGCACGCCGGCCCAGCGCCAGTTGTCGACCTCCACGCGCAGCGCGGCATAGGTCTCGGTGCGTGAGTCGTCGGGCACGCCCTCCTCCTGGCGGTAGCCCGGCACCTCCTTGCCCTCGGCCATCCCTGCGGCGTACTGCGCCCGGACCGTCGCCTGCGGCGGCTGGATGGCGTGCAGCACCTTGACCTTCTCGTCGCGCACGTCGTCGGCCGAGAACGTGACCGGCGGCTCCATGCAGAGCAGCGTGAGCAGCTGCAGCATGTGGTTCTGGACCAGGTCCCGCAGGGCGCCGGCCTTGTCGTAGTAGCCGGCCCGCGTACCGATCCCGAGGTCCTCCGCCGCGGTGATCTGGACGGAGTCGATGTAGTTGCGGTTCCAGATCGGCTCGAACATGCCGTTCGCGAAGCGGAACGCCAGCATGTTCTGGACGGTCTCCTTGCCCAGGTAGTGGTCGATGCGGAAGACCTGGGACTCGTCGAGCACCGACAGCACCTGGCGGTTCAGATCGAGCGCCTCGTGCAGGCGACTGCCGAAGGGCTTCTCGATCACCACGCGGACATCAGAGCCCTCGTGCCTTTCGAGGCCGTGCTCGCCCAGCTTGCCGACGACCACGGGGAAGAACTGGGGCGCGGTCGAGAGGTAGAAGACGCGGTTGAACGGGATGCCCGCCTCCTCGTCGAACTCGCGCAACTCACCGTCGAGGTGCTCGTAGATCGAGTCGTCGTCGAACGTCCCCGGCACGTAGCGCACGCGCTCGAGCAGCTTGTCGAGCACCTCCTCGTCCGGCTCCCGGCGCGAGTGCTGTGCGATCGACTCGCGCGCCATCTGGCGGTAGTCATCGTGCGGGATGTCCGAGCGCGAGATCGCGATCAGGTTGAAGCGCTCGGGCAGCGCTCCCTCGTGGGCGAGGTTGTAGACGGCGGGCAGCAGCTTGCGCTTGGCGAGGTCGCCGGTGCCGCCGAAGATGACCAGCGTGGTCGGATGGACCGGGAGGCGCTCGAGTCCCTCGATGAGCGGGTTGGGCTGCTCGACGGTGGCCACCGCGCTACTCCGCGTGAGCCTGAGCCTGGGCGGCGGGGTCGGCCGCGCGCGTAGCGTGCCCGCCGAACTGGTTGCGCAGCGCCGCGTTCACCTTGGCCGCGAAGGCGTTCTGGCCGCGTGACGAGAAGCGCTCGAAGAGCGAGGTGGTGATCACGGGCATCGGGATGCGCCGCTCGATCGCGTCCTCCACGGTCCAGCGCCCCTCGCCCGAGTCCTCCACGTAGGGCGCCAGGCTCTCCAGCTCGTTGCCCTCCATCTCGAACGCCCGCGCCGCCAGCTCGCAGAGCCACGAGCGGACGACCGAGCCCTGCATCCAGAGGTGCGCGATCTTCGCGTTGTCAAGCTCGTACTCGCAGGCGTCGAAGAGCGAGAAGCCCTCTGCGTAGGCCTGCATCATCCCGTACTCCACGCCGTTGTGGACCATCTTCACGTAGTGCCCCGCGCCGGTCGGGCCGAAGTGGCCCCAGCCCGGCCCGTGCTCCTCGGTCTCGGGCGGGGCGAGCACGTCGAGGATCGGGCTCAGCCGCTCGACGGCCTCGTCGGGGCCGCCGACCATCATGCAGTAGCCCACCTGGAGCCCCCACACGCCGCCGCTCACGCCGACGTCCACATAGTGGATGCCCTTCGCCGAAAGCGCCTCGGCGCGCGCCTTGTCGTCCGTCCAGCGCGAGTTGCCGCCGTCGATGATCGCGTCGCCCTCGTCGAGCAGCTCGGCGAGCGAGTCGACCGTCTGCTGGGTCGGGTCGCCGGCCGGCACCATGATCCAGACCGAGCGCGGCCGCTCCAGCTTCGACACGAGCTCCTGCAGCGAGCCCGCCCCCGCGGCGCCCACTGACTCCGCCGTCTGAACCGCGTCCTCGCTGAAGTCGAACACCACGCACTCGTGCTCCGAGTCGCGGTGGATGCGATGGACCATGTTGCCGCCCATCTTTCCGAGGCCGATGAATCCAAGCTGCATCAGAGGAGCCTCCTTACTGCGTCGGCACTGTCCACGTCGATCCGAACCACCCGGAGCCCATGTTTCCGGAGCGTCTCCGCGTCCCCGAGCGCCTGGGCGTTCTTCAAGTGCTCGAAGGAGTAGCCGGCCTCCGGTATCTCCACGTCCTCCTCCGCCTGTGCGTAGAGCTGCAGGAAGACCCCGTTCGGCGGGCCGCCCTTGTGGTACTGGCCGGTGGAGTGCAGGTAACGGGGACCGTAGCCGAAGGTCGTGGTGGCCTTGGTGCGGTCGCGGATCTTGAGACGGAGGTCGCGGATTGCCGCGTCGAACTCCTCGGATGGCGTCACATAGCCGAGGATCGCGACGTACTGCGGTGGCGAGGCCTCCAGGATCACCGAGATGTCTGTGGGTGGGTTGTCGGCCCCCTCCGCCGTGCGCGAGGGGCCGGGCTCGGCCCGGCCCGGAGCGATTCTGTCCAGGACGCGCGCCGTGTTGTCCTTCGCCTCCTGCACGTTCGGCTGGTCGAACGGGTTGATGCCGAGCGCCCAGCCCGCGACCGCCACGGCGAACTCGGCGAAGAAGAAGATCCGGCCCAGGTCGGACGGGCCGTGCACGGCCAGCGTCAGCACGGGGTGCCCCGCGCGCGCGAGCGCCTCCATCTTCGCGTCGGTGTCCGGGTCGGCGTTGCCGGGGTCGCGCAGGTAGGCGAACACGCGATCGTCGCCGTAGTCGCCGGGCTCGCCGAGCGGCTCGCCGGCCACGGGCAGGATGCCCTTGCCGTGCTTGCCGGTCGACTCCGCGATCAGCTGCTCGACCCAGAGGCCGAAGCTCGAGATCGGCTCCGACACGACGAAGGTCGCCTTGTCGCGTCCCTGCGCCGCCAGCTCGCCCATCACGCTGCCCATCCACAGGCCGGAGTTGGAGGAGCTCTGGTCGAAGTGCGTGCAGTTCTGCTCCGCCACCTGGGCACGGTGGAGGAGCGCCTCCACGTTCACGCCCGCCAGCGCGGCCGGCACGAGCCCGAAGTAGGACAGCACCGAGTAGCGGCCGCCGATGTCGGGGTCGTTCTCGAACACGTGACGGAAGCCCCGCTCCCGCGCCAGGTCGACCAGCGGGCTGCCCGGGTCGGTCACCGCGACGAAGCGCTTGCCGTCGCCGCCCGTGCGCTCGAAGAAGTAGCCCATGTGCGAGAGCGTCTCGATCGTCCCGCCGGACTTGGACGACACGATGAAAAGCGTCGTCTCCAGGTCGACGACCCTTTCAACGCCGAGCACGGCACCCGGGTCGGTCGAGTCGAGCACGTGCAGGCGCAGCGCGTCCGGGATCTGGCCGTAGGAGCGGCGGATCACCTCGGGGCCGAGCGAGGAGCCGCCCATGCCGAGCAGCACGGCGTCCGTGAAGCCCTCGGCCTTCACCTCCTCGACGAATGCGTTCAGCTCCGGCGCGTGCTCGAGCATCTTCTCGCTGATCGTGAGCCACCCGAGCCGGTTGCCGATCTCGGGCACGCCCGGACCGCCCCAGAGCGACTCGTCCCGCTGCCAGACCCGCTTTGCGACCCCTTCGGCCTGGGCCTGCTCGATCTTCGCGACCAGGGCCGGCTCGAGCTCGTCGGGGATGGACGAGCGAATCGTGGGCGGGCGCCCGGTGACGATGCCCTCGCGCGTCAGCTCCACGCCCTCGATCAGCTTGTCGAACGGTTCCACGAACTTCGCGATCCCGTCGCGCAGCAGCTTGTCGGTCACGTCGCGCATGTCGATGCCGGCGTCCGCCAGTGCGGCCAGCTCGGCGCTCGGGTCCTGGTCCGCCGTGGCACCCATCACCTCGAGCTGCTCCTCGCACGCCAGCAGGGTCGGCGCCGGCATCGTGTTCACGGTGTGCGGGGCGACGAGCGAATCGACGTACTTGGTCTCCGGGTAATGGGGGTCCTTCACGCCGGTCGACGCCCACAGCGGCCGCTGCACCGGGCAGCCGGCCTCGCGCAGGGCGGCGAAGCGCTCGCCGAGGAAGATCTCCTTGAAGCGCTTGTAGGCGGCGCGGGCGTTGGCGATGGCGGCGGTGCCGCGCAGGTCCTCGCGGCCGAGCTCGGCCAGGCGCTTGTCGACCTCGGTGTCGACGCGTGAGACGAAGAAGCTCGCCACCGAGTGTGCGTAGCCGCCCTCGCGCCGCTCGGAGCCGCGGATGTAGGCCTCGCACACGGCCTCGTAGGACTCAACCGAGAACAGCAGCGTGACGTTGACGTTGATGCCCTCCGAGATCGCCTGCTCGATGGCGGGCAGCCCCTCCTCAGTCCCGGGGATCTTGATCATCAGGTTGGGCCGGTCGACCCGCTGCCAGAGGTCGCGCGCCTGGGCGAGCGTGCCCTCGGTGTCGTGGGCCAGCGCCGGCTCGACTTCGAGCGACACGAAGCCGTCCGCGCCGCCGGCGTCGTCCCAGACGGCCCGCAGCACGTCGGCCGCGAGCTGCACGTCCTTGATCGCGATCTCCTCGTAGATGCGGCGCGCGTCGTGCCGCTGCCCCGCGAGCTCGGCGACCTGCTCGTCGTAGTCGGTCGAGCCGAGGATCGCCTTCTCGAAGATGGCGGGGTTGGAGGTCACGCCGCGCAGCGAGTCCTCGCGCACGAGGCGGGCGAGCTCGCCGCCCGTGACGAGGCTGCGGCGGATCTGGTCGAGCCAGACGCTGGTGCCCGCGGCCGTGAGGGCGGCGAGCCTCTCGTTCACCTGCGCTTCGACGCTCATGTCGTCCTCGCTCCCAGTCGCTCCACGACGGCCCGTCCCTGGGCCGCCACCTTCTCCGGCGTGAAGCCGAAGTGCTCGTACAGGTCCTTCTGCGGCCCGGACGCCCCGAAGCTCGTCATGCCCACCTGGGCGCCGTCGTCGGTGGTCCAGCGCGCCCAGCCGAAGGTCGCGGCGGCCTCCACCGACACGCGCGCCCGCACGGACGGCGGCAGCACGGCGTCGCGGTACTCGTCGTCCTGCTCGGCGAAGCGCTCGAGGCAGGGGGCCGAGACCACCCGGGTGGCGATCCCGTCGGCCTCCAGCAGGTCGGCCGCACCCGTGCAGATGTGCACCTCGGAACCGGTGCCGATCAGGATCAGGTCGGGATCGCCCTCCCTGAACGAGTCGCGCAGCACGTAGGCCCCGCGGTGGATGGCGTCGTCCGGCACGCCGCTCGGGTTCCAGACCGGCAGGCCCTGACGGCTCAGCGCGAGCGCGACCGGCGTGGCCGTCTGCTCGATCGCGAAGCGCCACGCGAGCGCCGTCTCGTTCGCCCCGGCCGGCCGCACCATGTAGAGGTTGGGCACCGCCCGCAGGTGGGCGAGTTGCTCGATCGGCTGGTGTGTCGGGCCGTCCTCGCCGAGGCCGATCGAATCGTGCGTGAAGACCTGGATCGCGGGCAGGTGCATCAGCGCGGCCAGCCGGATCGCGCCCTTCATGTAGTCGGAGAACGTGAAGAAGGTCGAGCCGAACGCCTTGAGCCCATGCAGACAGAGGCCGTTGACGATCGCGCCCATGCTGTGCTCGCGCACGCCGTAGTGCACGTTGCGGCCGGAGTAGTCGCCCTTCTCCACCGACCCGCCGCCGTCGATCACGGTGAGCGTCGACGGCTCGAGGTCCGCCGAGCCGCTCACCAGGTGGGGCACCTTCTCGGCGGCCCACTGGATCACGTTCTGGGAGGCCTTGCGGGTGGCGACCATGCCTCCCTCGGGCCGGAACTTCGGCACCTCCGTGTCCCAGGCGTCCGGCAGGCGCCCCGCCATGACGAGCGACAGCGCGTCCCACAGCTCGGGGTAGGCGGTGCGGTAGGCGGCGGCGCGCTCCTCCCACTCGGCCTCGGCCTTGGCGCCGCGCTCGCCCGCCGTCGCCCTGTAGTGGTCGAGCACCTCCTCGGGCACCAGGAACTGGGCGTCGGGGTCCCAGCCGTACGCCTCCTTGGTGAGGCGCACCTCCTCCTCCCCGAGCGGCGAGCCGTGCGCCTTCTCGGTGTCCTGCTTGTTGGGCGAGCCATAGCCGATGTGGGTGCGCAGGATGATCAGCGACGGCCGGTCCCTGATCTCGTCAGCCGCGGAGATCGCGAGCTCGATCCGCCCCAGGGCGATGTCCTCGCCGAGATCCTGCACGTGCCAGCCGTAGGCCTCGAAGCGCTTCCCGACGTCCTCGCTGAACGCCATCGACGTCTCGCCGGCGAGCTGGATGTGGTTGTTGTCGTAGAAGGCGACGAGCTTGCCGAGCCCGAGGTGGCCGGCAAGCGAACAGGCCTCGGAGGCGACCCCCTCCTGCATGTCGCCGTCGCTCGCGATCGTGAAGGTGCGGTGGTCGATCAGCTCGTGGCCGGGGCGGTCGAAGCGCGCCGCCAGCATCGCCTCGGCGAGCGCCAGGCCGACGGACATCGAGATGCCCTGGCCGAGCGGGCCGGTGGTGGCCTCGATGCCGGCCGCATCGCCGCGCTCGGGGTGCCCGGCAGTGGGACTGCCGAGCTGGCGGAAGTTCTTCAGGTCGTCGAGCGTGAGGCCGTAGCCCGACAGGTAGAGGCTCGAGTACAGGAGCATCGAGGCGTGCCCGGCCGACAGCACGAAGCGGTCGCGGTCGAACCACTCGGCGTTCGCGGGGTTGTGCTTCATCACCCGCGTGTAGAGCAGGTAGGCGAGCGGCGCGAGCGCCATCGGCGCGCCGGGATGGCCGGACTTCGCCTTCTCCACCGCGTCCATCGAGAGCGTCCGGATGGTGTTGATGGCGAGCTCGTCCAGCTGGGCGGTGCCAGTCGTCATTCGGCCCTTTCGGTCACGGGGGATTGCGGGGACTCAGTATCTCGATCGAGCTCCTGCGCCGCCAGCACGGCCGCGCCGATCACGCCGGCGTGGGCGCCGCCCTGCGCGAGCGCGACGGTCGTGCGCCGCCAGAGGGCGGGGAGGGCGCGCGCCTGCGCCTCCTGCATCGCGCGGTCGAGGAAGAGGTCGCTCGCGCGCGACAGGCCGCCGCCGATGGCGAGGCGGTCGGGTTCGAAGACGTTCACGTAGCCCGCCAGCGCGATGCCAAGCATGCGGGCGAAGTTCTCGAAGATGAGGAGGGCGTCCGGATCGCCCTCCTCGGCCGCGCCGACGAGCTCCGGACCCGAGACCCGGCCGTCCTTGCCGATGGAGCCGGCCAAGCGGCTGTCGGGCCGGTCGGCGGCCATCTCGGTGGCGTCGCGCTCGAGCGCCTGTCCCGAGCAGTAGGCCTCGATGCAGCCGCGATTCGGGCAGTTGCCCGGGCAGGGCGGCCCGTCCGCGTTCAGCGTGAAGTGACCCAGCTCGGCGCCGAGGCCGTGGGCGCCGCGGAAGGTCCGGCCCCCGATCACGACGCCGCCGCCTACGCCGGTGCCGAGCGTGAGCATCAAGAGGTCCTTCTCCCCCAGGATGTGAGCCTCGGCGAGGGCCGCGCAGTTGGCGTCGTTGTCGACGACGACCGGAACGCCGAAGCGGCGGCCGAGCTCGGCGCGGAGCGGCACGCCCGTCAGCGGGATGTTGACGCTGGTTTCGACCGTGCCGGTCGCGTACTCGATCTGCGACGGGACGCCCACCCCGATGGCGGTGGGCTGGCCGACACGGCCGATCAGTAGCCGCACGGCCTCCTCGAGGCCGTCTAGCAGGGCCGCGGTGCTCCCGAGGGCCGTCGGGCGCTCGATCGAGTCGCGGACGGACACCCCGTCGACGGCCGCGACCGCGACCTTGGTGCCGCCCACGTCCACTCCGAGGACCACGAGCCGCAACGCTATCGGTCGGGCGGCGCGGTCGAGGGCGCGCGCTCGACCGGGTGGCGACCTCCTCGTGGGCGGCGTCCGGGGAGTCGACGCGACCGGATCGGGCAGAATCGGCCCATGAGTCCCCCGCGCGGCCGTCTCGTCGGCGGCCTCGACCTCGGCGGCACCAAGATCCAGGCGGTCCTGCTGGACGGGCGCCGCAACGTCGTCGCCGAGACGCGCCGGCCCACTCCTCAGGAGGGGGGTCCGCAGGACGTAGTCGCGGCGCTCGCCGCCACGCTGTCCGAGGCGTGCGCTGAGGCCGGGGTCCACCCGCGCGACCTCACCGGCGTCGGCGTCGGCTCGCCCGGCGTCATCGACGCGCGACGCGGCGTCGTGACGGGTGCGCGCAACCTGCCCGGGGAGGGCGCGCCGATCCACATGACCGCCGGCCTGCGGGAGCTGACCGGCACGCGCGCGTACGTGGATAACGACGTTACGGTCGGCGTCTCGGCCGAGCACGCGCTCGGCGCGGCGCGGCGGTCGAAGTCCCTGCTCGGGGTCTGGTGGGGCACCGGCGTCGGCGGCGGCATCGTCCTCGACGGCAAACCATGGGAGGGCCGCGGCGCCGCGGCGGAGCTGGGCCACGTGGTCGTGAAGATCGGCGGCGCGCGCTGCACCTGCGGGCGGCGCGGGTGTCTCGAGGCCTACGCGGGCCGCGGGTCCATGGAGATCCGGGCGCGCCACCTGCACAGGCGCGGCCACAAGACGGAGCTCTTCAAGATCATGGAGAAGCGCGGCCGCACCCGGCTCCAGTCGGGCGTGTGGGCGCGGGCGCTCGAGCAGGGCGACGCGATGGCGGTCGAGCTGATCGACCGGGCGGTGGAGGCGCTCGGCGCCGGCGTGGGCTCGGCGGTGAACCTGCTCGACGTCGAGACCGTCGTGATCGGCGGCGGGCTCGGCACCCGGCTCGGCGAGCCCTACGTCGAGCGCATCCGCGAGGCGATGATGCCGCACCTCTTCGCCGACCAGCGTCCGCCGGCCGTGCGGCTCGCGGCGCTGGGCGACCTCGGCGGGGCCATCGGAGCGGCGCTGCTCGTGCCGCGTACCGCCGCCGCGCGCGGCACCTGAGCCGGGACGCTCAGGCGGGCAGGCGCGAGGCGATGCGCTGGATCCGGCGCATCAGCGTCAGGCTCGGGAATCGCGTCGTCTCCACCTTCTCCACGAGCGCCTCCAGGTACTCCGCAAGCTGGTCGGGCGACGTGACGGTCGCCTCGAGGAGGTCCATCTGCGTGGGGCTCGGATAGGGCTCGGCGCGAATCCGGTCGAGCAGGATCTGAACGTAGCGTTCGCGAAGGTTCTGTTGGGCCACGGAAGCTTCGTGCCCGGTGATGCGGGTCGCAAACGCCGATCAGGTCAGCGGCAGGCAGACGCGGCAGAAGTCCTCGCCGAACGGCGTCAGCGAGATGGACCTGCGCACCGTCTTGGCGCGGCCCCCGGCGCGCTTTGCCTCGATCACGTCCGGCTGGGCCTCGAGCACCTGATAGTCGAGCGGATCCTCGAGCGGCTCGCGCGAGAACCAGATCAGGCCGAGCCGGTACAGGTTGTTGAGGTAGGCGGGCACGCGGTCGAGGTAGCGGCAGCCCGCCTCGGCCCCGATCATGTTCAGGCCCGGCGCCACCATCTCCGATCCGATGCCGAGCGTCTTACCCGCGCGCACGTCCACCGCCGGCTGCGCGCCACGCGTGGCGAGCAGCCGCAGAATGCGCGCCTCATCCGGCGCGAGCTGGGTCAGGATGCGCTCGTACGCGGGGTGGTACTCCTCCTCGTATTCCACGTCGGCGCTGCGCTCGAGCAGCTCGGCGCCGCGGTCGCGCAGGGAACGCGGCTCGCTCGCCTCGCTCTCGCCGGGCGGCGGCGAGGGCACCACCTCGGCCGTCTGCTCGGGCGGGCGGGCGCCGTTCTGCGACGGCAGCTCCACGCCGATCAGCCCCGCGCCGGCGCGTAGCGACGTCTCGGCGGCCCAGCGCGCCGTCCGCAGGCCCGTGCCCACCGCGACCCGCGCGAACGCCGGCGCGCTCTCGAGCAGGCCCTCGTTGTCGCGCTCCTCGCTCACACCCCGAATATCCCCAGATGCAACAGTCCCGCACCAAAGCCGAGCACGGCGCCGTGGAGGAAGGTGACGGTACCCGGCGCATTCCGCCTGCACGCCGGTCAAACTGCCTTCACATGCTCGGAGGGGTGGTCCGCACGCTCACGCTTGGCCCGCGACTGATCCAGTCGCTCCTGCTGCTGCCGGAGCTGCTCCGGCGGCTCGAC